>JBAVUZ010000849.1:0-6183 GCA_049697035.1 Candidatus Angelobacter sp.
CACGCCATTGCGGGCAATGATGGTAACGCGGGTTTGCGTGATGCGCGCTTCTTCATCGGCCATCTGTTGCAGCGAATGCTGGTGGTCATTTTCAACACGCAACGCAAAGCCCTGGGCGTTCTGGACAAGGAGTTTCTCAATGTCGTTGTACACCGCGTTTTCCCAGGTGTGCCGGATACTGATGTCCAATGTGAGCGTTGCGGCGGCAATCACCGCGACAAACGCACCCATGGCTTTGAGGAAAATGCGGTTTCTCATTTGGCCGCCTCAAACTTATATCCTGCGCCACGGACGGTTTTGAGATATCTGGGATCTTCAGGGTCTTGCTCAATTTTTTCGCGCAGCCGCCGGATATATACGTCGACAGAGCGCGGCGTTACAAAGGATAGATCGCGCCACACGGCGTCAAGCACCTGATCGCGGGAATAGACGCGGCCCGGATGCGAGGCGAGGAAATGCAGCAGACGAAATTCCGTAGCGGTGACGTCCGTGGGCTTGCCGCGTACTTTGAGCGTCATGGAGTCGCTATGCAGTTCGAAATCCGGAGTGGTGATGCTTGTGGTCAAGGGCTGCTCAAAACGCCGCAGCACCGCCCGTACGCGGGCCGTAAGTTCGCGAGTGCCGAAAGGTTTGGTGATGTAATCGTCAGCGCCAATATCCAGGCCGCGCACGCGGTCTTCCTCGCCTGCGCGCGCCGTAAGAAAAATGATGGGGATGCGAGCGAGATCACGGCTCTCGCGAATTTGGCGGCAAACTTCAAAGCCGCTGTGCCCGGGAACCATGATGTCGAGCAGAAAGAGAAGAGGGGGCTGCTTGCGCGCTTGCGGCAACACTTCGTCGCCGGAAATGCAAAGGCGCACGTTGAATCCGGCCGCCTGCAGGTGGTGGCGGACCAGGTTGCCAATATCCAAATCGTCTTCAAGAACAATGATGTTTTGTTTCAAATCAGTTCCAGCGGGTTCCGCGTATGATTTTAACCGTATCTATGTGGGGCAGTGGAAATCGCGTGCCAATTGTAAGCTCCACCGTGGGCTGCTACCATCGGACTGTGAACCGTTTTAAAACCTTTCCTGCAAAAATGGCATTGGGCGTAGCCCTGGCAGTCTCAGCTGCATTGTACGCAGCATCCCCGGCCGCGGTCGTTCTGCCACCGGTGCCGTCCACGGTGGATTCAATCACTCCGGGCGAATTGCGCATGCACCTGCAATTTCTCGCATCGCCGGAGTTAGGTGGAAGGTATACGCTTTCGCCGAGCTTCGCCATAGTGGCGCGCTATCTGGCTTCCCATCTGGAAGCTTATGGTTTCAAGGGCGCCGGTGAGCATGGCGATTTTCTCCAGACCTTTCAGGTGGTCTCAAGCAAGCCGGACACGGCAAAGAGCTTGCTTGAAATCAGTTTCGACGGCAAGCCGAAATCGTATCGCTTCGGCGATTTTTATATTCCGGCTGAAGCCGGCAACGGCGACGCCCAGGGAAAGATTATTTTTGTGGCAACGGGAATCTCTTCGCCATCGCAACACCAGGATGATTATGCCGGCCTGGATGTGAAAGGGAAAATTGTATTGATCGTGCCCGGCGCACCTTCAAGCGTCGATATGTCTCGCCTTGACCGGAATGAATATGGCCAGGGAGCAGCGCGCGCTCACGGAGCAGTTGGAGTCCTGCAGTTGCCGCCGCAACGCCTGCTGGAGCTGATGAAAGGCAAGGGCTTTCAGGAGAGAGCAGCTTCGCGTGAGAGTATACGGCTGGCGCGCGACGCGGATGGCAACCTGCCCCAAGCAACGCTGGGACCGGCAGTGGCAGAAGAGCTCTTGGCAGCGTGCGGCCTCGATCTTAAGACCGTATATCAAGCAGCCAATCACAAGCAGAAGTTGCAGGCAAAGAGCGTGGACCTTACCGCCAGAATGACCGTCTCCACGCAGCAAATAAAGTCCACCACGCAAAACGTAGCGGGAATCCTTGAGGGCACAGATCCTGTCCTAAAGAATGAATATGTAGTGTTCAGCGCGCATTATGACCATCTGAAGACAACTCCCGGAGGCGAAATTTATCCTGGTGCCGATGATGACGGATCAGGGACCACCTCCGTGCTGGCAATTGCTCATGCCATGTCACTGGAGCGGCCAAAACGTTCAGTGCTGGTGATGTTCCATGCCGGTGAAGAGCTAGGACTGCTGGGATCGGAATACAACACGGAATACGCGCCGGTGGTGCCGCTGAAGCAGATGGTGGCTGACCTGAATATCGACATGATTGGGCGTTCCAAGCTGCCGGGAGACAACGCGATGGAAGACGACCATCTTACCGACGCAAACACCGTGTATCTGGTCGGGTCAAACCGCATCAGCCAGGAGCTCCACCAGCTCAGTGAAGAGACTAACTCGCAATTCCAGAAGATGAAGTTGGATTATTACTACAATGATCCTAACAATCCAGAGCGGATTTATTTCCGGTCAGACCACTGGAATTATGCCAAACACGGTATTCCCATCATTTTTTATTTTGACGGAACCTCGGTGGATTATCACCGCCCAACGGATACGATCGAGAAAATTGACTTTACCAAGATGACAAAAGTGGCGCGGCTGGTGTTTGAAACGGGATGGCGGATCGCCAACCTGGACCACAGGCTGGCGAACTCGCATCAATAGCCCGCTTTGGCGGCTTTGGCTTTTACTTGTACGACGGGTTTTTTCTCTTGCATGTAAGTGTCAATAACAACGTCCAGCCGCTCAAAGAATGAAACTGACGGTTGGATCATCTCCCCGGCGATTGCGGGTTTCTCCGCGGGGGCCAGGGCGCGTAACAGTTCGTTGACACGTTGCAGGCGCGTGTCCCGCTGCTCATTGCTCATGGTTGCAGAAGGCTGAGCGGAAGCTTGTTCGATGTAAAACCATAAAATCCGGCGAAGCTGGTCCAGCTCCGCTTTGAAGTCGTTAAGCAATTGGACGGCATTTTCATCTTCAAAAAATCTGGGCAGCTTATTTTCGTTGGCTGGTTCATTCAGTTCGCCATGCATTTCTGCCTGGATGGAATGGATTTCGCCGGTGATGTTCTTAATACGATGCACCAGAGCGTTTTTTATCTGCGGTTGGCGCTGCCAGGATTCGGTAGCGGGAAGGCGATGGATATTGCCGGTTGGTTTCATGGAGTGATTTTTTCCAGTAGCAGCAAAAGTTAGATGTACAACATAAAGGCAGTTGGCTTTTGGCGTAAGCGAAACATACGGAGAGTCACCAAGATTGCCAACAGGAGGAATGAAAAATAAGACTTGAGCGCCTAAATCCTGCGCGCCAGCACCACTGTAATGTCGTCCGGCTGCTCGGTTGAGCCAATCCAATCCTGGACTGCGGAGATCACGTGTTCGGTGATTCTTTCCAGCGGCTGCTGACGATGGGCGGCAACGGTTTCAATCAGGCGGTCTTCGCCAAATTCGCCGAACTCGTTTTCCGGCTCCGTAATGCCGTCACTAAACGCAATAAAAATATCGCTCGGATAAAGTTCCACGGTTTCTTCCGCATAATCGCAATCGGGGAATAAGCCTACGACAGTTCCACCGGTTTCCAGCCGACGCACGTTCCCGTCGGCCCCCAGGACAATGGGAGGCAGATGCCCGGCATTGGCATACGTCAACCGATGTTTGTCGTCGTCATAGAAGCCGAGGAAGAGCGTGGCATATTTTTCCGGCTGCGTACTTTGGAAGAGATGGCGGTTCAAAAGCCAGAGCATTTGCGCCGGCGAAGGCGGCGCCATTCGAGCCTCAAATGCGGCAACCCTGCTGTTGGTGCCGTAAGCGGCGGCCATGCCCACGGAAACAAGCTGCTCCTGTTCATACGCCCGGACGGCGGAATGGATAGTGGCCATTAATAGCGCGGCGGAAATACCTTTGCCGCTGATGTCGCCCACCGCAACCATCACCTGCTCCGGCCCGTACGATAGAAAGTCGTAATAGTCGCCGCTTACAATACGCGCCGGACGGCAGATGCCATGCAGTTGAAGCGTGCTGGTGCCAACATTTGCCCGCGGAAAGAGCTGCGCCTGCACTTCATGCGCGATTTCCAGTTCGCTCTGCAGACGCTCTTTTTCTTTTTGCTCAGCGATCAGCTTCTGCAGGTTGTCCGTCATGGAGTTGAAGGAGACCTGGAGCGCCGCCAATTGGTCTTTTGCCCGCACGTCAATTCGATGGCTGAAATCGCCGCGGTTGATGAACTGTGTGGCGCGGTAGAGATTCGCCACCGAATAGGTAATTTTTCTGGTCAGGCCAATGCCGATCAACAACGCAATAAGCACCACAATGGCGAACGCAATCGCCAGCCCGATCAGGGCAATTACGATTACCGTGCTCCCAATGCCCATGGACGCCGTGATATAGGAATAGACAGTGGAAAATCTGGTGGTGACTCCCAGGATTCGTGTGCGCAACGAGCCATTTTCCCACTCCGTTACTTGAATCGGGCCGCCAAAATCAACTTCGCGGTCCAGCGCGTTTATGGGAGCGGGCACACTGCCGGCGCTGATTCGGCCGGAAGCCGCTGCGGTGCCTTGTGCTTTGGATCCACTGGCCTCGATCGATTTCTCGTCTCCATTAGGGTCCAGGGAATAGAGCGTGAGCGATCCGACCCTGCTGGCAATCCTGGCCAGAAATTTTCGATCAAACTGGATGCTCGATATCACCATCGCATCGCCGCGCGGATACTGGAGAGAGTTTACGGCGCGCAGGTAAATATGTCCTTTTTCGCTGACCAATCCGCTAAAGCCATCCTTGACCCAGCCTGGCACAGACGAGGTGGGCACAATGGCGATGGATCGTCCGGGGAATGACGTATCTCTCGCTGTGATCTTTTCCGGGGTGCTGCTGTGCCGGTTGATTTCCTCTTCTGCCGATGCATTGGCGGCGCCCAGGCGGTTCGCTTCCACCTTGATTTCAGAAACCGCGCTGAACACAGCCAGGTCGCCCAGCACCAGATACCCGGACAGAAGAGCAATGGACACCGCCAGCGTGACCGGCACGCCGCCAATAAACAGGTACGTCACAATCAGCCGATTACGGACGCTCCACATTACGT
Organism: Candidatus Angelobacter sp.; assembly: GCA_049697035.1. Taxonomy (GTDB): domain Bacteria; phylum Acidobacteriota; class Terriglobia; order Terriglobales; family Acidobacteriaceae; genus Angelobacter. Next base: position 5,066 of record JBAVUZ010000849.1, read on the forward strand.
GGTCGCGCAGCCAGCGCAGGCCCAGCCACAGCAGCAGCAAGGAGACTGTCCAGCCCAGAAAGGTCGTCCAGCCGCTAAGGGAGTCAGCGGCGCCCGCGGCATGGATGGCTTTAAGCACCCACTGCAACAGGAGCAGCAGCGCTTCTATCCCGGCCAGATACAGAGTTGCCAATGCCAGACGGGTGCGCGGCATTATGCCCGCCGAGACCAGCTTGCGCGTGATTTGGGACCAGACAGCCAATCTTCACCGATTATATCGGTGAGCGCGGCCTCGCGGGGAAATCACAGGGAGGATTGGATACTAAAGGCGTTCCAGCAACGCATCACGGAACTGCAGGCCGTGTGTCAGGCTCAGGCTGCTGGCGGCGGTCCTCAGGCGCTGGTAGGAGCCAAGAGCGTCAATGCCAAAAACGTGGCGCATGGAAGGCAGGCTCGGAGAGGGAAGCAGAAGGCTAAAGGGCGAAGGCAGCACCAGCCATAACTTCAGCTTGACCAGCGCCAGAAAGGAATAAAGCCGGAACTCCGTAGCCGCCTGTACCAGTTCCTGCGCCATTAACTGCCGCTGACGGACTGTTTCGGCATCGTTTCCAGTCTCGGCGGTTTCCATGTTGCCCCATTCAATCAGCACCAGCGCGTTGTGTGACATGCGCAGCAAATACTCGCGCAGCAAATGGATTCGCCGGCGCTGCCAGTCCGCAAATTCCTGCGGTGACATGCGTATCCGGAAATTTGTTTCCTGCGCAGGGTTCAGCAATGACTCAAGTTCGTCATGTTCCGCAGGCCGCAGAAAAGGGGTCACGTCTTCAATCGTGCGTTTGGGAAACTTGCCGCGAAACTGGATGGCGGTGTAAATGGCAACTAGCAGCAGTATGCCGACCAGGAATATCGTGATGATATCGAACATCATCGTCCCAGGATGCCTTTCACCGTCTTGGTATGCCTCTTAAGTTCTGTGATCATTTGCTCCGGCGTAAGCTTCGTGGCCCATGCCGCTTCCGGCCGCGCGGGCTCCGCCTTTAAAAATGTGGCCAGCCAAACTGCCACCCCCATAATGTACGCGATAGGAGGGGCAATTCTGATAACCGGATCGAATTTTGTTCCAAATTCGGAACGAAGCA
>JBAVUZ010000850.1:0-1844 GCA_049697035.1 Candidatus Angelobacter sp.
CCAATCCTTTCCCCATGAGCATCGCGAACCCACGGAGAAACCGTTTCTTCGGTTGCGCGGTTCTGCCCTAAAATCAGTGCTTGTTCAGAGGCTCCTTAGGTTGAAAGCAGTTAGATATTCTGCTGGAGCTACAAAAGTACTATTACGGCTCATTCCTGTTTTTGCGGACTTTGAAAGGAACGTGTTGCCACATGACAAGACTAATTTTCTTATTCATACTAATTTCCGCTTTGTCTGCCGGCTGCTGGGCACAAGCTCCTGCTCCGGTGGCAGAAACTCAAAAGACCAAAGCGATTACGGAAGCAAAAGCGGAAACGGTTGAAAAAACTGGAAACACTTCCGGACCGCATTTGGCTTTAGTTGAAACTATTACTTCGCCCACCGTAACCGTAAGCGGCTTTGCAGGCCTTTCCTGCGATGAAGACGGAAATATATTTCTCGGACTTGAGGCTGGGTCTGCTCCAGCAATTCGCAAGCTGAACGCAAAAGGAGAGGTAGCTACTCTTTTCCAACCTTACAGCAACCCGGATATCGATATCATGAGTCTGGGCCATTATGCGGTAGCTACCGATGGCGAACTTTATGTGTCTGCCAGCCCAAAAGATGGGAAACCCTGGAATGTTATTCTCGTCTTCAAGTCTGATGGCAGTTACAAGACAAATATTAAACTTGCTCAAACCTTTGGCTGGCACGCGTCCTCACTGGCTGTTTTTGCGAATGGCAACATTTTGGTGACTGGGCAAAGGATTTTTAAAGACCAGAGCAGGATGCAGGAGCCTTTTACCGCGATTTTCCGGTCAGATGGAAGATTGCTGAAGACATTGGATCTTGAAGATGACACTCATATACAAGATCTGGCTAAATCTGGCTCTGCCAACCTGACTTCTCCATTGGTTCCAACCAGCAATCGTGCAGTTGCCTGGGGGCTCATGCGGACGGCCAAAGATGGTTATATCTACGTGATGCGTGCGCTTTCTCGCGCCATTATCTATGCTATTTCGCCAGGCGGGGAAACTGTGCGGCGTTTTACCGTTGATTCTGATTCGAGCATGCTGCCTTCCCAGATGCTCATTTCTGGCAATAGAATCTCAATACAATTCCGCAATAACCAGACCTTTGACACTGTGATGAAGATCGTGGACCTGGAAGGAAAGGAAATCGCAACCTATAAAACTTCACGGGCTGAGGAGAAGGCAAAGCCTGATGGAGTCAGCTCCATCTATGGCTGCTATGCCGCCAGCCCGGAGCGTTTTACCTTTCTTACCAACGATGACAAGATGAGACTTCAGTTGCAAAAGGTGGAAGCACGCTAAGAAATAACTTCAAATGATGCAAAGCAATGTAGATGGCTGTCGTTTTTGGATTGAAAGGGTAGAAGCCGCTAAGTAGTTGTGGGTAGAGTTGCCTCGGATTAGCGGATTTTCCGTCGTTGCAACTCTCGGTAAGCTTCGCTCTTGGACAGCCCTCTTTCTTTGGCCAGGACTTTGAGCCCCGCCTTCTCGTCCAACTTCTGCTCGCGCATAATCTCATCCAGCCTTTGTCCGATGTCCTTTGCCGCAGTTTGCTCTCCTGCGCCCTTCCCGATCAGCAGCGTCATCTCGCCCTTCAACTCATGCTCCTGAACCCGTTGAAGGACCTGCGCGGCGCTGCCGCGAATAAATTCTTCATGCACCTTTGTAAGTTCGCGCGCCAGCACCACCGGCCGCTCTGCTCCCAGCAACTCCACAATATCCTTCATCGTCTCAGCAATGCGATGGGGCGCTTCATAGACCACAGTCGTCTGCTGCACATCCCGCACTGACTCCAGCAGCGTGCGTCGCTCCCCGGATCGCGCGGGCAGGAAT
>JBAVUZ010000851.1:0-2973 GCA_049697035.1 Candidatus Angelobacter sp.
GTTAAATCCTTTGGGTTCGGTTGCTTCATTTGCTGGGGGGCCTGGATCGAACTCGAAAGGCCGCTGCTTACCATGCCGCCCATATCCGGCACAAAGACCGGCGCGGATGTGCTTCCCTGGATCATGAAAGGGAGGTTTCCCCCTGTGGCGCTTTTGCCAACAAAGGGAAGATTGGAAGCTAGCTCCCCCATTATGTTGCCCTGGCCCGGTTTTGACAGAACGGCCACCATGTGAAAATCGAGGGCCGAGTTCGCTCCGATGGTTCCTCGCCCGGTCATCGTCGCTATGGAGGGAACGACGATCCTTAGGTTGTCCGCCCGGATGCCTTCTGGCGCGATGCGCAGGTTCGAGCTGAGCGTTTGTATGGCCGTGTCTGAACCTCCCTTTATCCCCGTGAGGAAGGACAAGGAGGACATTTTGGAGGCCAGATCGAATCCGGTCAGATGCGTGTTGGAGACGTTGACATTGCCTGTGGTTACCAGGCGATCCAGGGCTCCTTCAATCGCGAGATTGGTGTCCGCGGTGCCGCCCTGCAGCCCGGCGCCGGGAGGCAACACTACGCCAATAGCAGGCAGCAGTCCTTGAATATCGCCCATGGGCAGTGACGATCCGCTGAGCTTCAAATGGACAACCGGTGACGGTCCCTGCATGTTGTAATTGCCAGACAGGTGCGCTGTGCTTTTGCCGGTATGGATTTCTCCGCGAGAAAGTATGCCAGCCTGCTGGGCGAGGTTGTACTCCGACGCATAGTCAACCGTCACGAGGGACTTGGCTGGACCGCCACTGGGCATTAACCGCAGCTTGTCCGCCTTGACTACTCCCTCGCTGTGCGCGTTTTTGCCGTCGGACTTCAAGGTCCCCGTATAGTCGAGCACGCCACCCAGCCCGGAAGCTGGATCAATAAAGCCGGTGGCGGCCAGATCAACGTGCTGCAACGTAATGTTTGCGGAAAGAGGCGTCTCCGTGGTATCCGCACGGTTCACCGGTCCAGCAGTCCCTTCCACTTTTGCATCGCCGCCGCCGGGCGTCTTGGCTGAAAGCGTGAACGGAATCTGGGATTCAAAGGAGACGTTGCTCGCGGTCAAGTTCACGGCCTCATATGCGCGAGGCTTATCGCGAGTCAGCCAGCTCCCAACCAGGATCCGGCCATTGACGATCCGCAATTTTTGGATCGCCAATTCTCCTGGGGCTGAGGGCGTTGCTGTTGGTGTCGCCGGCCCGCTGCCTAGGCTGGAGAAGTTCCACTTACCCGAAGCCGAACGCAGCAAGGTAAGCTCTGGCTCCTTCAGTGTGAGAGCAGTGACGCGTACAGAGCGTGAAAACAAAAGAGGCATCATTTCCACGCTGACGTCGACCGATTTTGCAGTGAGGAAGGGCGTATGGCTGAACGCCGGATCGTCTGCAATGCTGATGTTTTGCGCAGACAGTCCACCGGCAAACAGTGACATACTCAAGTTACCCAGCTGCACCTTCCTGCCCAGCGAGCTGCCAAGCTGTGTCTCAATGGTGGGACGAAAGCTGTTGGCATCAATGAACATAAATGCGGCGATCAGGAGGATCACCACGACTCCGGCCAGTCCGCCGGCAATGTACAAAAATTTCTTTTTCATAAGGCCTCCTCATATCGCCCGACCAGGAGGGTCTACTTATTTCCCAACGTTGATATTGGAGAGCGAATGAAACAATCCAAAAACATTCAGGAGCCACAACACGACAATGATGATCACGACTCCATTCAAGATCGACTTGATGGTTCCCTGCATGGGGATAAAGCGGTTGACCAGCCAAAGCAGAACACCCACAACGATCAGGGCTATCACTACTTGAAGTAATGGCATGAGATATTGACCTCCTTCTATTCTCGGGTGCGCCTGCTGTTGCACTTCGCTTGCGCCAACCGCTCCCCTGCTACTCGGACTTGTTTTTCGGAGACTTCGTGTTCAGTGTGCCAAGGAGCAATTTCGCCGAGGCGGGTGGCCGGATCGTACTATTGATCACGATGTCCTTCGCAGTCGTTCCTTTTCCGTAGAGCCTCTCGTTGCCATCGTTATCGGGGCGGAGAGTCGAGCCTTCCAGGGAGATCCCGGCGAACAATCCCCGCGAACGCGAATACGACAGGATTTCCGCGCGCATTGTTACATCCGTGGAGGCTGCAGCGCTGCGGCCCTTCGGTCCGGCAGCAGCAGCCACGTCGGCGCCGAGCTTGACTTTGCTGGTCAAAATAGAATCAGCCCCGCGCGGATTCACCACCAGCAAGACAAAGTCTGTCGCCTGGCCGCCCAACTGCAGACCAAAGCTTCCACCTTCAAGCGCCATCATCGACGGCGCGCTCCAGGGTCCAGTGAACTCCTTGCCGCTGCGGCAAGTCATTACGCCGCGGCCGTAACTGCCTCCAAACCCCATGGCAAATTTCACCACCGAAGGCAGAACGATGACGCATTCCGCCTTGTCCAGAAGGTCCTCGGGAATATCGTCGGGAACGTTGAGAATCTCACCCATCACCTTGCCGGTATTCTCGATTCGCTTGTTTTCATCCTTTTGCGCATTGGCAGGCAGGCACAACAGCGCAACCATAGCCATCATTGAAAAGATAGTTTTCATCATCTCGCTCCATTCCGAACCCTCTGTGGGTTCAAGGCGCCGGGCAAGAGATGCGTTTTTGGCAGAAGATTAAAGATTCAGCTCCGCTCAGGGAACCCCATGCGTGTGCAGGGAAAAACCTTCAATGGGACACTTCGACTTCACGCGGCGACTTACATCTTGCCCGGACGCCTCATTTACCTCTAGGTTCACTTTTAGTACATCGCGACGGCTTATTTCTGTGACGTAGCTCACCTTTTTGCGTGATGGAGTGGTGTGTGGCAATTGAACAGCGCAAAACCGCGAATCGAACAGCGCTGCCGAATTTTCGGCCGGCAGGAAAGCGGGCTGTCAAAAAAAAACCGAGCGGAGACGAGACCTATTGCGGGAGAT
>JBAVUZ010000852.1:0-3715 GCA_049697035.1 Candidatus Angelobacter sp.
CAATAGGCTGCTCCTCGCGGCGGTTGCGCAGCGCCTTCTGCAAGGCCACAGCCACGCCTCCAGCCAGAGCGATGTGGTTATTTTTTATGAGCATGCCGTCAGAGAGATCAAGCCGATGGTTCTGGCCCCCGCCGCAGCGAACGGCATATTTATCCAGCACGCGCAGTCCCGGGGCCGTTTTGCGGGTATCCAGGATTCGCGCCTTGGTGCCATGGATGGCATCAACATATTTGCGCGTGGTGGTGGCAATGCCGCTGAGTCGCTGAAGAACGTTCAAGATCACGCGCTCACAGGAAAGCAAGGCCCGCGCATTGTGCCGTACCACGGCAATGGCCTGGCCTTTATGCAGCCTGACTCCATCAAAGATTTCGCCATGGCTGATCACTTCTGGGTGACCGATCACGTTGCGGTCCAGATGCTCGTAAATTTCCAGAATGCGAGCGGTTGCGCCCACCCCGGCCAGAATGCAGTCCTGTTTTGCCAGGATGGTGGCGGTGGCGCGCTGCTGAGCGTCAATGCAAGCGCGCGACGTGGCGTCACTGGTTGCCCGGTCCTCAAGCAGCGCATGTTCCAGAATTGCGCTTAGTCTTCGACTGTGCCAATCCATAATTCTTGTCGCTTCGCTCCAAACCGCTTTGAAAGTATCGTTCTGGCTAGTTTAATCAGCCCCGCATCACGCCGCTCGGCGAGCACGGCCTCGCGGCATATAAACGTGAGAATCGCAAGTGGGGGTTTCAGCGCTTTCACAAATTCTCCGATTGGGGGTATGTCTTTAGCTTACCCCAGCTTTGCTAATGCGGTCTTTCCCTTTTCTATCAGCGTGTGCAATTCACCCTGACGCCTGCGTATACCTTCAACCACCTGCGCCGGAGCTTTGGCCAGAAATTGCTGATTGCCAAGCTGGCGATCCGCATTAACCAGTTCGCCTTCGAGCTTGGCCATTTCTTTCGTCAGGCGCTCGCGCTCGGCGGCGACGTCAACCTTTTGCTCGTAAACCAGCGCGACTTCAAATTTGGGCGTGCTGCGCGCGCCCGGCATCTGTGCCAGCGACTCATTCACAAACTCAATGCCATCGACGCTGGCCAGCCGCTCTATCATGCCGCGATTTTCCGTTACCAGCTTTGTCACATCGGCAGCAGCGTGGATCGTTACCGGGGTCTTTACCTTCGGCTCGACCTTCATTTCCGCGCGCATGTTGCGGATTTTTTCAATCAGGTCCTGGAGTACCAACATCTGCTCTTCCGCTTGATCATTAAGCCACCGCTGGTCGAGTTCAGGATAGGCAGCCAGAGCGATCGATTTTGCCGGCGGCTTGCCTTCGTACATCGCGTGCCAGACTTCTTCAGTAATGAACGGCATGAACGGGGAAAGCAGGCGCAACGAGCATTCAAACAGATCACCCAGCAAAGCGACGGCGCGACGGGCTTCTTCTGGTGCTCCGGTAAGCGCAGGTTTGATGATTTCCAGATACCAGTCGCAAAACTCTCCCCAGAAAAACTTGTAGATGGTGTTGGCCGCCTCGTCAAAACGATAGTCGGCCAGACTCTGGTTTACCTGCCCGGCAACACGATGGAAGCGCGAATAAATCCAGCGATTCTCAAGCTTGTTGAGCTGTTCCGGCTTTGCGCCACCGGTCAGGCTGGCCCCTTCAACGCGATCCAGGTTCATGAACATGAAGCGCGCGGCGTTCCAAATCTTATTGGCAAAGGCGCGGTAGCCGTCCGTGCGGCTTTCAGAGAACGCAATGTCCGTTCCCGGCGAAGCCATGGATGCGAGCGTGAAGCGCACCGCGTCAGTCCCGTACTTTTCCGTGACCTCAATTGGATCAATCACATTGCCCTTGGTCTTGGACATCTTCTGGCGGTCGGCGTCGCGCACCAGCGCATGGATGTAGACGTTCTTAAAAGGCACGCTGCCCTGCGGATGTCTGGCCATGAAATGGCAGCCCAACATAATCATGCGCGCCACCCAGAAAAACAGGATGTCAAAGCCGGTAATCAGCAGCGTGGTGGGATAAAAAACGTCGAGATCGCGCGTCTTTTCCGGCCATCCAAAAGCCGTGAATGGCAACAAGCCAGAAGAAAACCAGGTATCCAGCACATCGTTATCCTGGGTGAGCTTGTTGCTGCCGCATTTTTCGCACGTTGCGGGTGCTGTGCGCGCAACCGTGATGTGTGAACACCCCTGGCAGTGCCACGCCGGAATGCGATGTCCCCACCAGAGCTGGCGGGAGATGCACCAGTCATGGATATTGCGCATCCACTCAAAATAAGTTTTTGCGTAATTCTCCGGCGTGAATTTGATCTCGCCTTTTTCTACCGCTTCAATGGCACGATCAGCCAGCGGCTGAATCTTGATGAACCACTGTGTGGAAAGCCGCGGCTCCACAATGGTCTTGCAGCGGTCACACTTGCCGATGGCCAGTGTGTGGTCCTTGATGCCCGCAAGCAAGCCAAGCTCCTCCAGATCGCGCAGGATTTTTTCCCGCGCCTCATAGCGATCCAGACCCTTATACGACCCACCATTCTCATTGATGCGCGCCTGGTCGTCCATTACGTTGATCTGCGGCAGCTTGTGGCGCAGGCCAATGGCAAAATCGTTGGGATCATGCGCCGGCGTGACTTTTACCGCGCCGCTGCCAAACTGAGGATCGGCGAAATCATCGGCGATGATGGGAATTTCGCGGTCCATCAGAGGCAGTCGCAGCTTCTTGCCGACGAGCTTTTTGTAGCGCTCGTCCTTCGGATTGACCGCTACTGCCGTGTCACCCAGCATGGTTTCCGGCCGCGTGGTGGCGATGGTGACAAACTGCTTTGCATCGTCAGCCAGCGGATAGCGAAACGAATACAGCTTGCCGGCAAAATCTTCATGCACGACTTCCAGATCTGAGATGGCCGTCATGCAGCGCGGGCACCAGTTCACGATGTACTTGCCGCGATAAATCAGCCCCTGCTCATGCAGCCGGACGAAGCACTCAATCACCGCGCGAGAAAGGTTCTCGTCCATGGTGAAGTACTCGCGGTCCCAGTCCACTGAAGCGCCCAGCCGCTTCATCTGCGCCTGAATCGCGCCGCCGTAATGCTTTTTCCACTCCCAGACGCGCTGAAGAAACGCCTCTCGCCCCAAACCCTGCCGGTTCTTGCCTTCCGTGGCAAGCTGGCGCTCCACCATCATCTGCGTGGCGATGCCCGCATGATCGGTTCCGGGCAGCCAGAGCGCGGTAAAGCCACGCATGCGCTGCCAGCGCGTGATGATATCCATCTCCGTCTGGTTGAGCATGTGTCCCATGTGCAGGCGGCCGGTAACGTTGGGCGGCGGCAGCAGCAGCGTAAAGATAGGCTTGGCAGCTTCCGGCGAGCCGGGCTCTGGCGTCTTCACGGAGAAAAGCTTTTCCGCGACCCAGTATTCCGCCCAGCGCACTTCAATGGCGCTGGGATCATAGGTTTTTGGGAGTTCGTGGGACATGTGCGCTGTAAGGAGCTAATCTTCGATATTACAGGCGCAATGCGGATGTGAGCAAACTCCGAGACACAGTGCGGCTTAAGCCCGAATCGATGTGATGAGGAAATTGGCGAGGATGTTGTCAAACGTGGCAGTGCAGCCAGTGCTTGCAGTGCCTGACCAGTGCATTGAGCATCACCCTTGTCGGACCCGCGTGCTCGGGGTCTTTTTCATTCGCACTTCCCCAAGTCGCCCGACATGCTCACTCCCAAAG
>JBAVUZ010000853.1:0-2352 GCA_049697035.1 Candidatus Angelobacter sp.
GGTACTCAGTAAGAAAGCGCACAGAGAAAGGTAGAGCCAGCCCAAGGATCGTGCCAACGACCCCGCCGGTCAGCGAGATCAAAACCGCTTCAGTCAAAAATTGCAGGCGGATTTCACGGCTCGTCGCGCCAATGGCTTTGCGTATCCCGATCTCGCGAATGCGCGTCCGCACATTGGCAAGCATGATATTCATGATACCCACGCCGCTCACAATCAGCACCAGCAATGAAATTCCCAGCAGCATCAGCGTAAGTCCATTGGCTGCCCTGGAAGCGACTGCAAGCAACTGCGTGAGATTTTCCACCCGATAGACCGATGCCGCGCGATGCCGCGATTGCAGCACTTGCTTGATCAGTTCCGTGGAGCGCGTTACCTCGCCCGCGTCAGAAACTGAAAAGAAGAGTTGTTTCACCGCGTCATTGCCGGTAAAGTACCGCGCCACGTTGTATGGGATAAGGACCGTGTCGCCGGCAATCTCAGACTGGCCAAAAGTTTCCACGCGCTCGCGGAAAGTTCCGATGATCACGAAAGGCAGGCCGTTGATCTTGATGTCTTTTCCCACAGCGGCGGTCTGGCTCTGGTAGACGCGTTGCGCGAATTGCTGCGTCACGGCCGCCACATGCGCTCGTGACATGGAATCTTCTTCGTCAAAAAAGCGTCCCGCCAGGATCTCAAGATTGCGCACCGTGGAGTATTGCGTGGAAACGCCAAGGACTTGGATATCGCGTTCTTTGCCTCCACCCACGCTCACGCGGTCATGGATTTCAATCATCGGCGACGCCGCCTGAATTCCCGGCACTTCCTGCTGCACTGCCCTCAAGTCTTCCACCGTCAGATCGTCTCTGGCGCTTGTGCTTACGGAAGCATTGCTGCCGCCTTCGTAATAGGCGTAAATCAGGTTCGCCCCAATTCCCTGGATTTGGTTCATCACGTATTGCTTGCCCGTCAGGCCAATCGTTACGACAACGATCAGTGAAGCTGTGCCGATCACCATGCCCAGGGCCGTCAGCGCGAAGCGCCATTTGCTGGTGCGGAAAGAGTCCACCGCAAGCGTAACGATCTCACTAAAGAGCATCGTGTTGCGCGCGGTTTCCACCAGCGGACGTCCGGTCATCTTGTTATTGTACGTCTCCTCTTCTTTAGACGCTGGTTACTGAAGTGGGGCTTCTCTTTATATCCCGAGACCAGCGAGGGAACACTATCATGACCAGGAATTCTAGGGACGAACGAAACCCACGGTTAAATTCGCGATCATTCGCGTGAATTCGCGTGCCAACTTATTTTCAACCTGCCCCGGCTGCCATCAGCCCCAAAAAGCAAAAGGCGATCACCTTTCAGCGATCGCCATGGTTAAAACTTAAAAAGCTAAAAGCCAGCAGCTAGTAGCTAGACGCTCTTTATTCCGCTTTCTGGTCCTGCGGTGGCTTGGTGATTGCAATAGTCTCGCCTACGTCACCCACTTTGAACCGGGCAAATCGCCGGACAGAGATGTTCTCGCCCAGCTTGCCAATCTTGCTGGCGATCAACTGATGGATGGTGATGCCGGGTTCTTTGACAAAAGGCTGGTCCAGCAGACAAACCTCTTCGTAGAACTTTGACATCTTGCCTTCCACAATTTTCTCCACCACATTTGCCGGCTTGCCGGTTGCGGCAGCCTGCGCGCGATAGATTTCTTTTTCCTTCTCATAGGCATCCGGCGTGACATCTTCCTTGCGGACAAACTTCGGGTCTGCCGCCGCAATGTGCATCGCGATGTCCTTGATCAGGTCTTTGAAGTCGTCTGTGCGGGCCACAAAATCGCTCTCGCAGTTGATCTCCACCAGCACGCCGATCTTGCCTCCGGCATGGATGTAGCTGGCCACTGATCCTTCACTCGTCATGCGTGCCGCCTTCTTGGCCGCCGTGGCAATGCCCTTCTTGCGCAGCCATACCAGCGCGCCTTCAATATCGCCCTTGGCTTCAGACAGGGCGTTTTTGCAGTCCATCATGGGCGCGCCGCTGCGCTCGCGCAATTCTTTTACCTGTGCCGCTGTGATGCTTGTGGTCTCTGTACTCATCTTCTGTTTCCTTCTATAAAAGCTTTTCGATCTATAACATTTTGACCCGCGTGGCTCTTTGCCTGACGCGGGCCATGAATCCTTCAATTCTGCCGGTTCTAGCCAAGCCTTTTGTCGCTCTCTCGCGGCGAGGCCGAGTTGCGCCGTGCCGCCTGCTTCAGGTGCTAGAGAATCGCTCGGTTAAGAACACTCTCAAGCGGTTTGGAGCGAAGCGACAACCTCAAACGGTCTTGGCCACGTCCGCTTCCGGGACTTCGGCAGGTGTCGCCGTCTCAGACTCCGGTGCTTTCCGCAC
>JBAVUZ010000854.1:0-6977 GCA_049697035.1 Candidatus Angelobacter sp.
TTGCAAGATCTTAAGATCGGCTGCGATCCCATCTAAAAGCGTTCCTTCATGCTCCTCTCTCAGCGAGCGTGGCCAACTTCGGTCACGCTCCTTTTCTTGATGAAGAGCAATCATCAGAGCAAACGAAACAATCCACAAGCCTGTGCGCACGCTAGCTTCCCGGCGGATGCAACTCCAGCAAAGTCCTGGGATCAAGATATTCGCCGCGCCAGCGCACGGCAAAGTGCAGATGCGGCGCTGTCGCCCTTCCGGTGCCACCGCTAAGCCCAAGAGTCTGGCCTTTCTTGACGACGTCGCCTTCTTTCACTTTGAACTCTGAAAGGTGCAGATACATCGTCAGCAGTCCCTGCCCGTGGTCGATCATCACGCAATTTCCTTCAAAGTAAAGTGGGCGGGCCAGGATCACAGTTCCACTATTTGTGGCAATGATCGGTGTGCCCGTCGTAACGCGAAAATCCAGTCCGGTGTGCTGGCTCTTCTTCACACCGTTAAAGACTCGCGCTGATCCAAATACGCCTGAGACTTCCGCGGCGGCCGGCGGCTCAAAACGTCCGGACCAGAGTGCCTCCGGCGCGGTGGTAGAAAAAACTTTCTTCTTTTCGGCCTGTTCTTCTTCAATGCGCGGTACCGTTTCTCTTGGCGGTTCCACAAATCCGGGCGCCACTTTAAGCTCGCTGGTGGGATAATGCGCTGCGCTCACACGCACCAGATAACTCATCGTGACTTCTTTCCCGCCCGCGCTTTTGCCCTCGACGCGCAATGTGTATGCGCCCGGCTTGGTCGTCAGGTTTACACCGGCAAATCCATACCAGCAACGGCATGCCTGGCTGGGACGAAATGAGAATTCCTGCCCTAGAAAATTTCCCCGTAAGTCTTCAAGTTGCAGCGGGGCCGTCACGCGAAACAACACAGGCGAGCCGTTCACCAGCTTCGCGGGTTCCCACTGGGTCATCCATTTTTTTGCCGGAGCGGCGCTGGCAACAAGACTCGCCAACAGCAAAAAGCACGAGATTGAGAGTTGCCGGCGGAAAAATAACATGTAGTTAATCACAGATCACCAACTGCAAAGCCGATCTGGATTCAGATCGGCTTTATCAATGTCATCAGTGTAAATCAGTGGTGAGATTCTTACTCCGTCCACCTTCTGAAGATAAGCGACCCATTCGTTCCGCCGAAGCCAAACGAATTGGAAAGCGCTACATTCAGCGGCGCTTTGCGCGCCACGTTCGGCACATAGTCGAGATCACATGCGGGATCAGAATTGGCGAGATTAATCGTCGGTGGAAGGACCTGATCGCGCAGTGCCAGTATCGTGATGCCCGCTTCAAGCCCGCCCGCGCCGCCGAGCAAATGTCCTGTCATGGATTTGGTCGAACTGACGGGGATTTTTGTGTCTGCGCCGAATGTCCGCTTAATGGCCATGGTTTCCAGTACGTCGCCAATCGGCGTGGACGTTCCATGGGCATTCACATAATCGATATCTGAAGGACTAAGCTTCGCGTCGTGGATAGCGGTCGTCATCACGCGCCAGCCGCCTTCGCCTTCTTCTGCGGGCTGGGTAATGTGGTAGGCATCGGCGCTCATGCCGTAGCCAATAATCTCAGCCAGAATGTTTGCGCCGCGCTTCTGTGCGGATTCAAGATCTTCTAGCACCACAATGCCCGCGCCTTCGCCAATCACAAAGCCATCGCGTTCACGGTCCCATGGCCGGCTGGCAGTTTCCGGACTGTCATTGCGGGTGGAAAGCGCGCGCATGGCGGCAAATCCGCCCACTCCCATCGGCGTAATGGCCGCTTCTGATCCGCCGGCAATCATCACGTCCGCGTCGCAACGCTGAATGATCTTGTAAGCGTCTCCAATGGCGTGTGCGCTGGTGGTGCAGGCCGTTGCTGTAGCTTCATTTGGGCCCTTGGCCCCATAGCGGATGCTCACGTGTCCGGCCGCCAGGTTCACAATCGCCGCCGGAATAAAGAAAGGAGATATTTTGCGCGGACCGCCTCTCAGCAGCTCTGCGTGCTCACGCTCAATCACGTCAAAGCCGCCCACGCCAGAACCAATGTGCACGCCCACGCGCGTAGCATTCTCCGGCGTGATCTTGAGCCCTGACATAGTCATCGCTTCATCCGCCGCCGCCAGGGCGAAATGGATGAAGCGTCCCATTTTCTTGACTTCTTTTTTCTCGATGAATTTTAGGGGATCAAAGTCCTTGACTTCGGCCGCAATCTGGCAGGCGAACTGTGTGGTATCAAACCTGGTAATCTTGCTGACGCCACTTTTCCCGGCAACAATATTTTGCCAGACCTCGGTGCTGGTCTGCCCCAATGCGCAGATCAGCCCCATGCCTGTTACAACAACCCGCCTGGCCAATCACTTGCCGCCTTTCGCGTGTTTTTCAATGTAGTCAACCGCGTCTTTTACGGTGCGGATCTTTTCCGCGTCTTCGTCCGGAATCTCAATGTCAAAGGCTTCTTCAAACGCCATGACCAGTTCCACTGTGTCCAGTGAATCCGCGCCCAGATCGTCCACGAAGGAGGCATTGGGCGTAACTTCGCCTTCGTCCACTCCCAGCTGCTCAACAATAATTTGTTTCACTTTATCTTCAACGGCTGCTGCCATAGGCTTAGCGTCTCCTTCTATTGTGTACTTAAAAATGTGTGCTGAAATTTCTCAACCTGTTACTGCTTAACTGACTTTGCGTTCTTCTGAATGTAATCAACCGCATTCTGGACAGTTACAATCTTTTCCGCGTCTTCATCCGGAATCTCGATTCCAAAAGTTTCTTCCAGCGCCATAATCAATTCCACGCGGTCCAGCGAGTCGGCGCCCAGATCATCGACAAACGATGACGTAGCGGTCACGTCTCCTGCGTCAACGCCCAACTGGTCCACAATAATCTGTTTTACCTTGTCCTCGACTCCCGGCATAGAGGCTCTCCTGCGTACATGTCAAACCGGTTAGTGTAATTGCTCTAAAAATGCTGTGTAAAGGGCTGCCTCAAAAAGGTTTTCTCGCCACCACCAGGGACTGCGGCATCGGCTCCAGCGCAATCAGTCGCGGCGTTTCCAACCCGGCATTGCGGCACATTGTGGCATACTCCGCCAGCGTGTAGGCGTCTCCCTGCGGAGTATTGCCAAGCATCGTCAGGCTAAACAGCGCGGGTACCGGGGGTGAAACGCGGTCATCATTCGGCACAAACTCTAAGATTATCACCTGTCCGCCGGGGTTGAGGGCGTTATACGCCTTTTTCAGCATTTTTTCATTGGCGGCTGGCTCAAAGTGATGGAGCAGGTTGGTGATCAGGACTGCGTCAAATCCAGTGCCATAATCCACGTCAAATGCGCTGCCCGGCAGCAGATGATAGCGGTCCGCTAGTCCCTGCTTCGCGGCATTTTCCCTGGCTACCTCAAGCACATTGGCCCAGTCCAGGGCGTAAATGTGGGCCTTGGGCAGCCGCTGGGCCACTGTTATGCCAAACAGGCCATGGCTGGCGGCAATGTCCAGAATCTTGGCTGAGGGCCGGGAACTCAGCTCCCCTGCCAGCAAGGCGGCAATCGCCTGCGCTGGTGGGACCATCATTGGGGCCATGCCTCTGGCGAACTCTATCCAGATTGGGTCATCCGGCGCCAGGGTGCTGTGTTCTTCCGGCGATCCGCCCTTTCGTACTGCTTCTCCCAGGTGTTCAAAGCTTGCGAGCTGTGTGGGATGCAGAAGGAAATTGAACGCCAGCCCCAGATAAGCGGGTGATCGGCTGTCCAGAAAGAACGCCGTGTCAGGTGTCAACGAATAATTGCTGCCATCCTTGGTGAGAAATCCCATCACTACCAGGGCATCGCTGAGCATGCGCACGCCGCGCTCAGCCGCATTACAGTTTTTTGCGATCTCGGCTGCCGTGCGGCTGCCCTTGGCAATCGCTGTAAAAAGATCGATATCCACCGCTGCCTTTAACGCAAAGGCGCGTTGATATCCCTGAATTGTGCTGAATATCTGTACCGGATTGGGTGGCGTGCCAGGCTGCTGCTGTGCCGACATTAATATTAAGACCTCCTTACCATTCTATCTGTTTGTGCAGTTGTGCAGTGGCCCGGAAGGGGCTTTACAATACTTCCTTGTCCGCTCCAAAGTTTTTCCTCAAGTACACTGCCTGGCTGGCCGCCCTCAAGACTCTTGGGGCATGGGGCGTCTTTATCATCTCCATTCTGGATTCCGCGGCTTTCGGCGTCCCCATGGATCCGCTGGTTGCAGGATATGTTTACGCCAATCCCCATAAAGCGTGGCTATATTGCCTGGCAGGAGCTTTGGGATCAGCTCTGGGAAGCCTCGTTCCTTACGGCCTAGGACGCGCCGGGGGAGAGCTCTTTCTGCTTAAACGCATCGATGAAGCCCGCCTCAAGCGCATTCGAGATCGCTTTGAGCGCCAGGAATTTCTGGCCCTGATGGTCCCTGCCATGCTCCCGCCGCCAACGCCGTTTAAGCTGCTGGTGTTTTCCGCCGGAGTCTTTGAAATGAAGCCGGTTGCATTCCTTATGGCCATCATCAGCGGACGCTTGGTGCGCTTCGGCCTGCTTTCTGTTCTTACCATCATCTTCGGACCAGAAATCGTGGCCGAAACCAAGCTCCTGATCAAGACACACCCGTCGTATCTGGTGCTGATCGGCATTGGATTGATTCTGGTTTGCTACCTCATCTATAGGCTACTGCGCCAACCGGCAAAAGAAATTGCAGAAGAGATCAAGCACGAGGAAGAAGCTGAGGCTGAATAAGGACCCACCTGAGCAAAGATTCAGATCCCCGGTTCTCCGCGAAGCCACAATAAATCTCCTGCACGGCAAAGCCCTGTTTTTCTCGCAACTTCCCCACCCAAGGCGACATCTAATCCCTTGACAGTAAGACACTCATATCTCATAATAACTTTATTGTAATGGGCAAATGCACTGATTTTGAAGCACTTATAAGCAGGGAGGCTGAAAGCCATGGGGAAAATTATTGGAATTGATCTCGGAACCACCAACTCAGTGGTTGCCGTGATGGAAGGTGGCGAACCGAAAGTTATCGCCAATGAGGAAGGCGGTCGCACCACGCCTTCGGTGGTTGGCTTCACCAAATCTGGTGAGCGCCTTGTCGGTCAGGTGGCCAAGCGGCAGGCCATCACCAATCCGGAAAATACCGTGTACTCCATCAAGCGGTTTATGGGACGCCGTTTTGACGAAGTGAATGAAGAAATGAAGATTGTCCCATACAAAGTTGTGCGCCAGGGCGACCACGTGGCCGTGGTGGAGCAGGGACAGGAAGATACGCCCCAGCAGGTTTCCGCGATGATCCTGCAGAAGCTCAAAAAAGCGGCGGAAGATTATCTTGGCCAGTCTGTGACGGAAGCCGTGATTACGGTTCCCGCATACTTCAATGACGCGCAACGCCAAGCGACCAAAGACGCAGGCAAAGTTGCGGGGCTGGACGTGAAGCGTATCGTGAACGAGCCGACGGCGGCCGCGCTGGCTTACGGTTTGGACAAGAAAAAGGAAGAGACCATCGCCGTGTATGACTTTGGCGGCGGCACTTTTGATATTTCCATTCTGGAAGTCGGCGAAGGCGTGATTGAGGTGAAGTCCACCAACGGCGACACGCACCTGGGTGGTGACAACATCGATCAGCGCATTGTTGACTGGCTTGTGGAAGAGTTCAAGAAGGATGAAGGGCTGGACCTGCGCGCCAAGGGCAATGAGATGGCATTGCAGCGCCTGCGTGACGCAGCGGAAAAGGCCAAGATCGAGCTTTCCACCACGATGGAGAACGAGATTAACCTGCCGTTTATCACCGCGGACGCGACCGGTCCCAAGCACCTGGTAAAGAAGCTGACGCGCACCAAACTGGAGCAGATGGTGGATGACATCATCCAGCGCTCCGTTGCGCCGTGCAAGCAGGCGTTGAAAGACGCGGGCGTTGACGCCAGCAAGATCGACGAAGTGGTTCTCGTCGGCGGACAGACGCGCATGCCGCGCATCCAGACGCTGGTAAAAGAGCTGTTTGGCAAAGAGCCGCATAAGGGCGTGAACCCGGATGAGGTTGTTGCCATCGGTGCAGCGGTACAGGCGGGCGTGCTGGCGGGAGACGTGAAAGACCTGCTTCTGCTCGACGTAACTCCGCTGACGTTGTCGATCGAGACGCTGGGCGGCGTGGCCACGCAGATGATTCCGCGCAACACCACGATCCCGACCAAGAAGACGGAAACGTTTTCCACGGCGGCGGATAGCCAGCCTTCAGTTGAAGTCCACGTGTTGCAGGGCGAGCGGCCTTTGGCAAAAGACAACCGCACCCTGGGCAAGTTCCACCTGACCGGCCTGCCGCCGGCCCCGCGTGGAGTGCCGCAGATTGAGGTGACCTTTGATATCGACGCGAACGGAATCCTGAACGTGACCGCGAAAGACAAGGCCACGAACAAGGAGCAGAAGATCCAGATCACCTCCTCTTCCGGCCTGAGCAAGGAAGAAGTGGAGCGCATGGCCAAGGAAGCCGAAGCACATTCGGCGGAAGACAAGGCCAAGCGCGAAGAGATCGAGGCCCGCAACCAGCTCGACAGCATGGTTTACCAGGTTGAGAAGATGCTGAAGGAAAACGGCGACAAGATCTCTGGCGACGAAAAAGGCCAGGTCGAATCGGCGGTGGCAGACGCCAAGAAAGCGCTGGAAGGCACCGATGCAGCAGCCATGAACGCAGCCCGCGAAAAGCTGACCGCCGCTTCACACAAACTGGCCGAGGCCATGTATAAAGCGCAGCAAGCGCCGCCGTCAGATGGCGCTTCTGGCACAGGTCCGCAGGCAGGCGCTCAGTCGAATGGGGCAGGCCAGCAGCAGGAAAAGAAAGATGAAGGCGTCATTGACGCAGAGTACGTTGACGTGGAGGACAAGAGATAAGCTCTCCGCAACACTAACGGCGTGGTAAAGGCGGCGCTCTACCGGTGCAAGCCAAAAACGGGCTTGCAC
>JBAVUZ010000855.1:0-4533 GCA_049697035.1 Candidatus Angelobacter sp.
TGGCGTTGTCGCCCCCGTCGCTGATCACGATCAGCACTTTCTTGTCACGATTGCCCAGATTCAGGTGGTCCAGTGCAACGGCAACCGCATCGTACAGCGCCGTCTCACCATTTGCGGCAACTCTGGCCAGAGCAAGCTCCAACTGGGGCACCTGGTCGGTAAACGGAGCGCCGTCTGGAAGGCCGAAGGAAACCCGCTCATTGAAGTTAACCACAAACATCTGGTCCTGCGGATTGCTGGAACGGGCAAACGCCAGAGCAGCGGCGATCACGTGGGACCGCTTCGGCACCATGCTTCCACTGTTGTCAATCACCAGGCCCACGGAGACCGGGATATCGTCATGGCTGAAAGATTTGATCTGCTGAAGCACCCCGTCTTCGTAAACCTGAAAATCATTTTTCCCGAGCCCGGAAACAAGAACGCCCTTCTGGTTGTGCACCGTCGCATGCAAGACCACCAGGTCGCTTTCAATTCTAATTGTGGGTTCCTGGACAGGGCGGCCCTGCGAAGGAGAGGACGATTGAGTACGGGAGATGCCCGGCAAGGCGATCAGGAGAAACAGCACAACCAGAAATCGGATGATGGAGTCATATCCTGCCGCAACGCCTGCTCCAGAACAATCTGTAACGCCCCGCCTGCCCTCGCGCGGCAGATAGAGTTCGCATGAAAAAAGTTCTTTCATACGCTGAAGCCTCTTTCCCAGTTCATGCGGTGGCTCGAGAGCCACGCAGGCGATCGCCTGCCCAGTTGATTGAGAAAGCGAGGTGGCTGTCGCGTACCACCCCGCTCTGCAAGCCTGGGGTCATTTAACAAGACACATGCAAACAAGGCACTCGTCGCAATTGCAACGCTCAACGGAACAAGACGAGCGCGCTGCGCTATGCGGCCCCCTTGCGCACAACGACAACAACAAGGCCGACGACCAATGTCAACAGCCCAAGAAACCCAAGAAGAGGCAACGGACTGGCGGTCTGCGGCAGGGCAGGGGGCGCAGCCTTGGCTTGTTCAACCGCAGGGGGCTCGACAACTTTGGCTTGTTCAACCACTTCTCCGTTGGGTTCAACGGCCTCAACAGGCGCCGTCTTGAGCGTCTCAACAGGCGCTTTGGCTATCTCGGTGGGCGTTTCGAGAACGGGTTCCTTGGTTATCTTGGCCAGTTCGGTGGCCCTCACCTTGGGATACACAAACTCCTGTCCAAAGAGGTCTCCTGGATAGAACCAGGCATGGATGGCTTGAGGCGTACCGGCTGCCCTCTCCTTGAACCTGAGTAGGGTGTCTTCCGTCGGCTGCAAGCGTTGATTTGGAATCGCCAAAATCGTCGCTATCACTTCGGTTTCGTCTTCGTTGGAGATCCTGACGATGCTTCGGTTGGAGTCGGAGTCCACCAGTTTAAGGATATATGTCCCCGCCGGCAGGATCTGGCCTGGTATCTCAACCGGCTGGCTGAAAGTCACCTTTGTCTTCTTGTTCCATTGATCGGCGTTTGCCATGGGCAGCAGGAACAGGCTGACCGCTAGCATGCTCAGTGCAAGTAAAAGAGTCTTTGTAAACCTCATTTTGTCCTCCTTCTTGGATCTTCGCGGGCCTTGCCGCTGCGCGTAGGTTCGTGAACGTCATTGTGCAGACGCATCTGCGTTGGTCACTTCAGGCGTTATAAACTTAGGACGAATACGCACGGGCGCGGAATGGGCAAAGCCCTGTTTCAGTGTGATTTCCGACTTACATTCATACCCATAAAGATAGCGACAGCGCTCTCTGCGGGGCTGTGACGCCCATCACAACGTACGCAAGAGAGGGTTGTACACTGAATCTGACTCGCGAAGAACCGCCACTGCCCGCATACTCCTCACGCTGATGCACATGGCGGCTGATGATGGACCCCAGGAATGCCCGCGGTTCCTGACAGCGCTCTAAGCTGAACTCGCACCCCATGTCCCAACGGCCAGCCCATACATCTTCTATAATTTCCAGCTGCATCCAACAGATACGGGTCCCTAACCACTTCCGTCAGCCTTGATATTGAGGATATTTATGCAAACACGTAACTTTTCCATTCGAATGCTGGCGCTGCTATTGGCCCTTGTGCTGACGCAGCCTCTGGCCTTTACGACACAAGCACAGGCGGAGGCAGGCGGCGCTCCGCAGCTACCCGACCCGGGCACCACGGGGATGAACAGGCAGCAACAGCAGCAACTTGGCTTGCAGGCCATGGGTGAAGTCTATAAGCAGATGCCGGTGCTGCCGGATTCAAGTCCGGAGACGCAATACATTCAGCATCTGGGCAAGAAGCTGGCCGGGGTGATTCCGGCGGACCGGTCATGGCCCTACCAGTTCCATGTGATTCCGGCGGCGGACATCAACGCTTTTGCGCTGCCGGGCGGGCCGATTTTTGTGAACCTGGGCACGATCCAGGCCGCCGACAATGAAGCTGAGCTGGCGGGCGTGCTGGCGCACGAAATGTCACACGTGTACATGCAGCACTCCGCCAAGCAGGCGCCCAAGGCCACGGTGGCGCAGATCATTGCCGGGCTGGCCGGAGCAGTGCTGCCGCAGAGCGGGCTGGGCGCGCTGGGACGCATGGGCATACAGATTGGCGCGGGCACCATGCTGATGAAATATTCACGCGCGGATGAGGCGCAGGCCGATTCAACCGGCGCGATCATTATGTATCGCGCGGGATATAACCCGAAGGCGATGGCCGATTTCTTCCTGAAACTGGAACAGAAATACGGCAAAGGCGGACCACAATTGCTGAGCGACCACCCGAATCCCGGGAATCGGGAGCAGGCGATCCAGCAGGAAGTGCGCAACTGGCCGGCGAAAAACTACGCCACCAACAGCAGCGAGTTTCCGCCGGTAAAGCAGGACGCCATGTAGGCGAAGGCCTATAGCGCGCAGGAAATCGCCAACGGCGCAAAGGCTGGAACATGGGAACAGCAGAACCGGAAGAACAATGTTGTGCCCGCGAATCTGCCGCCGTCGGGAAACCAGGGCAGCGGCAGCGGAGCAGGGAGTGGCGCGAGCAGTGGCAGCGGCTCCGGCAGCGGTGAGAACACCAAGGCTGCGGAAGAGAATGTCGCATTCAAAGAGGTAAAGCCCAGCGGCCACATGACGCGGCATGAAGGCCAGGGCTTTACCATTTATTACCCTGACAACTGGAAGGCGGCGGGCGACTCAAGCACGACGATCATCGGGCCGCCTTCTGCGCAGGCGCAAAGCGGCATTGCGTATGGCGTGATTGTCGGCAACCAGCCGGGTGGCGGCGGATCGCTGGACGATGCAACGCAAAAGCTCGCACAAGGCATGGCACAGGAAAATCCTGGAATGAAAATTTCCGGCGAGATGAAAAGTATAGACGTTAGCGGAACGCAGGGGCGGACATTGGAGCTTTCCGGAAAATCTCCGCTGACGCAGAATGGACAGCCGCTGCCCGAGCGCGACTGGCTGGTTACGCTTCCGCGCCCGCAAGGCGGCCTGTTTTACGTGGTGTTTGTCTCGCCTGAACGCGACTTTAACCAGCTACATCCTACATACCAGAAAATGCTGGATAGCCTTCAACTGCAATAAGGCTTTAGTGCGCAGCGCGTTTCGGCTTGATACGACCCCGGGAAAATTTAGCGCATCCTAATAACGGTGAGGGTGATGGAGCGGGTTTTTATCGTTTCCTCGCGTGAGTTGTACTGAAGTCGAACGATGTCAGGTGCAGCTACATCACCCAATCAATCTTTTTGAAACTTCGGCATCGACAGTGGGGTATTGGTTCTGTGGTAACTCGTCCACAACTTTCAGCTCTGCTTCGCTTCCAGGACTGCCCATCGGCTGTAAAGCTGATCGACAGTTTTTTGCGCTTCATCCATTTCCGCGTGCGCGCTCAGCAGCCGCGTTGCGTCGGTGGCAATCGCAGGATCTTCAGCGGCTGCGCGCTTCTGTTGCAGCGTCTCTTCCGCTTCGGCAATGCGCTGCTCGATGGTCGCAAACTCGCGCGCTTCAAGATAAGAAAGCTTCTTCTTTGCGGAACTCTCGATTGCCTTTGCCGGCTTTGCCGCCGCCAATCCATCGCTCTCATTACGCGCCGGCTGCTTGCTTTCCGCCTGCCACTCTTCCCATTGCAGGTAATCGGCGAAGGCTTCCGCGCCGCCGCGTCCATCAAGGCCAAGCACCATCGTGGAAACGCGGTCCAGCATATAACGATCATGCGTTACCAGCACAAGCGCGCCAGTGTATTCCAGCAGGCTTTCTTCCAGAATTTCCAGCGTTGGAATATCAAGATCGTTCGTCGGCTCGTCCAGCAGCAGGAGATCCGCAGGCTGAAGCATCAATTGCGCGATCAGCACACGCGCGCGCTCGCCACCGGAAAGCCTGCCCACTGGCTGGTTGAGCTGCTCGCCGGTAAACAGAAACCTCGCAGCCCAGGAAGCCACATGAACCACACGGTCTTGGTAAACCACTGCATCACTGTCGGGCGCCAGCGCGCGTCGCAGCGTGACATCAGGATCAAGAACGCGATTCTGGTCAAAGTACACCACGCGCAGA
>JBAVUZ010000856.1:0-6665 GCA_049697035.1 Candidatus Angelobacter sp.
AGGCGCGACTGCTGGAGCAGCTTGAGCCTGCGGTGGGGCACGCCATCGCCGCCATCACTCCCGAAAATGCTCGTGCCTATTTCCGCCACTGCGGCTACGGGATACAGTAACTATGGAATTGCTTTAATCTCTCGCATCGGTTGCTGTTAATCAAAGAGTAAAAACGGTGTTTGGGTTACCGGGCTCACTGTGCTGGGTTGGATCCGTTTTTGGTCTTGGGATGAAACCTACGCCAATCTGGGGTGATGTGGGATGAATGGGGAGGGGGTAGGGGAAGGTTTTGGTGTTAACCAAAGAGTAAATTTTGGAATTTTGGAGATTGCCAAAATCGCACGACGGGCAGCAAAGAATCAACCCAGCAACCAGGGAGCAGCAATACTGAAAATGGATTTTTGGGTCCCGTGACGGCAGCGGAGCCGATCCCTCGGGTCCTGCTCGCAAGCTGAAGAAAGCGCTTGCTCGCGGACGGGACCTCTCGGGATGGCAACTCTCAGGTTGGGCATTTTCGAGAGAGCATAGCGACGCGGATGAAGGACGCCGGATGGCTCTGCCCATTCACGCCAAAAGCGGGCGCGAATGGGGCCCGAAAGCGGCTGCCAAATTTACGGACCTCTCTCGGGATGGCAACTCTCAGGTAAGGCATTTTCGAGAGGGGCATAGCGGCGCGGATAAGCGAAGCGGATGAAAAGATGATCGACGCGGATCAAGGACGCCGAATGAAACGAAGACGATCCTTAATCCGATTAGCTGCAAGGGACGGAAGGCAAGACCGTTCTTTCGGAAGGAGAATCGGGGACGAGAATCAGGCAAGGAGAATCAAGAGAAGTCGGCGATCCTGGAACTAAGGCTTTTTGAATCAGCTTTTAGGCGTAAGCACTGGCAGTTCAGCGTGCTAGAATTTGAATAACCCTTCGGCCCCAATGAGACGATTCTATTGATTGAGCTAGCTCCTTCCATATTGTCGGCGGATTTTGCCCACCTGGGAGACCAGATCCAGGCGGTGGCGGAAGGCGGCGCAACCGTGCTGCACGTTGACGTAATGGACGGGCATTTTGTGCCGAATATTACGATTGGGCCTCCGGTAGTAGCCAGCGTGAGGAAGGTAACGAACCTGCCGCTGGACTGCCATTTGATGATCGAGAATCCTGACCAGTACATTCCGGCGTTTGTGGATGCCGGAGCGGACTGGATTTCTGTCCATCAGGAAGCATGCGTGCACCTGAACAGGACGATTGAGCTGATCAGGAGTCACGGCGCGAACCCGGGAGTGGTAATCAATCCGGCAACGCCGGTTGGTACGCTGGAAGAAGTGCTGGACATGGTGCATCACGTTCTGGTGATGTCAGTGAATCCTGGCTTTGGCGGACAGAAATTTATTCCATCGTCACTGGAGAAGGTACGCAAGCTGGCGCTGATGCGCACGGCGCGCAACGCGAATTTTAGAATCGAGATTGACGGTGGCATGGCCCCGGACACGATTGGCCAAGCAGTGCGCGCAGGAGTTGAGGTGCTGGTGGCCGGAAATGCCGTTTTCGGCAAGGGAAATCCCAGAGAGAACACGCAGCGCCTGCTGAAGCTGGCGACGGAAGCCACGCTGCAAAGGGTGTGAAGGCGCGTTGTAAAGCAAAGTCGCGTAGAAAAGATTAAGGCGTAACAGCATTGGGTTTGAGATCGTGGTTCGCAAGATTCGCAAGATCGTTGACCCGAAGGCACGTTGATTTGCAAGCGAACGAGTCTCAATCCGTCGATTAACAAAGCGTCGACCAGTAAACCAGGTTCGCAAGATTTAGGCCCATAAGATCGTTGGTCGTAAACCAGGTCCGTAGAATTTTGAGGTAGGTAGGTAAATGGTGCGAAAAATTCTTGTTTCAGCCGTGTTGGCCGGCGCAGTGCTGGCCTCAAGCGGATGCCATCACAAAGTCCAGAACCCCCTGGCGAACATTGATTCAAAGCAGCCGGATAAGAGCCTGTTCGACCGTTCCATGGATTCAATGAAGAAGGCGCATTATCAGGAAGCCAGGACGCTGCTTGAGACGCTGATCAACACGTATCCTGATTCCGAATACATTGCGCGGGCGAAGCTGGCGCTGGGCGACGCCTGGTACAACGAAGGCGGCAAAGCGGCATGGCAGCAGGCCGAATCGGAATATAAGGACTTCCAGACGTTTTTCCCCAATCTGCCGGAAGCCTCAGAAGCGCAGTTGAAGATTGCGTCCATGCATTATCGCGAAATGGAAAAGCCGGACCGCGATTACACGGAAGCGCAACGCGCGGCCGACGAGTATAAGCAGCTGATCCAGCAATATCCTGACAGTCCGCTGGTGCCGCAGGCGAAGCAGAAATTGCGCGAGGTGCAGGAGATACTGGGGGAGCGCCAGTATCGCATCGCGAACTTCTATTTCCTGCGTGAGAATCTGGCGGCATCGCAGGCGCGTCTGCAATCGCTGACGGAATCCTACCCGCTCTACTCACAGTCCGATGAAGCGCTGTTTGAGCTGGGCAACATATATGAAAAAGAAGCTGCCGGGCTGAAGAAGCAGAAGCTTCCGGAAGCACAGAAAGAAAAGCTGGTGGCGCAATATGAAAAGAAGGCGATTGACGCTTACTCCAGGATCATCACGCGCTATCCGGCAACAGACCGGGTGGGCGACGCCAAGAGACGTTTGGAGGCCCTGAACGCCCCGATTCCGGAGCCAACAGCGGAAGCGCTGGCGGAGAGCAAAGCGGAAGAAGCGAGCCGCGAGAAGGTAAAGCTGGTAGCCAAATTGACCGGCAATTTCAAGAAGCATCCAAACATTGCACCTGCAACCAAAGTAGGCGAGCCCAACCTGCAGGAAGAAACAGTTACAAGCGCGCCGGAAATCATCAATGACTTGAACAAACAGGTCAGCGGCGTGGCGGCCGGCAATAGTGTTGGAGTGCAGGCTGTGGGCACAAGAACGGGAACGCCGGACGCGAACGACAAAGCGCCGGGCACACAGGATTCCACTCCTGAGGAGGGAGCCGCGCCTAAACCAGCTCCGCCGCAGGTGAATGAAATCCAGAAGCCCGATCCGACACAGTCGAGCAGCCAGACAAGTGCGGAGAACGGCCAAGCAGCTGCCGCGGACAACACAGCAGCGCCCGTGGATCCCAAGCAGGAATCCAGCAGCAAGAAAAAGAGCAAGAAGGGGCTGCGCAAGCTGATTCCGTTTTAAACGGGCCGCTTGATTTGACGTCTCACGGCACCCACAGGGACTAGCACTTTTGGAATGCGCAGAATGCATGTCTCTGTTGGTTCTGAGGTAGTGTTCCGATTGACTTCAAGGCTAATTATCAGTAAGTTAGCCCTGTTTCCCGCCTCATAAAGGGATTAATGCGCCGGCGCGCGATTTTGGTTCGTCCGGATATGGCATAGCCAGCGGCGCATTAATGCCAGTTGATGCACGGCGCGCAGCTTTAAGAAGGTGTTTTTTACGTGTCTTTAAGAATTCTATTTGCCGATGACAGCATGACTGCCCAAAATATGGGCAAGAAAATCCTTTCTGAAGCGGGCTACGACGTGGTGGCTGTCAGCAACGGCGCGGCTGCCGTGAAGAAAATTGCCGAGCAGAAGCCCGACATCATCATTCTTGACGTCTACATGCCGGGATACTCCGGGCTGGAAGTCTGCGAAAAAGTGCGCGGCTCCCTGGAGACAATGAAGACGCCGGTGCTGCTGACGGTTGGCAAGATGGAGCCGTACAAACCGGAAGACGCGAACCGCGTAAAGGCAGATGGCGTGATCATTAAGCCATTTGAAGCCAGCGATCTGCTGGCAATTATCAAGAAATTTGAAGAACGCATTGGGCAGATGCCGGTGCCGCCGATAGTGCAACAGGCTGTTCGCGCGGAAGTCCAATACCAGGAAGATACGAGCGCACCGGTTGAACACCTGGGCCACAATTCGACAGGCAAATCCAGCTCTCAGCCGATGGTGGAAGTTCCGGACCATATGGCTGGCGCCGCCGCGTTCAACGATATGCTGGGAGCGGATTCCTCGATAGCTCCGCAGCATTTTGGCGTGAGCAGCCCTGCGGCAACGTTTGAAACGTCTGTAATCGTGCCTGCTCCGCCGATTCCCACCGCAGACTACGAACTGCCCGGTGGGTGGAAAGAAGAAGCGAGACCAGAACCCGCTGCCGTTGCGCCTGCTGCGGAGCCCGAACCAGAGATCACCGCCACGCCGGTAGAAGTCGTGCCTGATCCGGTTGCCGATGAAGCGGAGCCGGAAACAGTGGCAATGGAACCGCTTGCTGATGCGGAAACAAATGCAATGCCGATGGAAGCCGCTGAGGCTTCGTCCGCTGCGGCGGAGCCCACGCATCCGCAATTTATACCCGTCTACAAGGAACCGGAGCCGCAAGCACAGGCAGACGCGACTTCTTACGAAGTGATGCCAACGGCTGCGCCGCCGATCGGCGACATAGAGATTCCGCGCGAACCGGAGTTGCAGGAAACGGCTGATGAAACCACGCGGGCAACCGTGGCGGATAGGGTCGAACCCGGATTGCTGTCGACACTTGAATCAGTTGCTGACGCAGCAAGAAAGGCAGCCGCCGAGGAACATCCGGCTTATCATCCAAGCGCTGCGGCCCAGGAAATGCCTGCCCCAGCCACAATGGAAGTTGCGTCTGCCGCCAGCGAGCAGTTTCCGATCAATGCAGCGACGGCGGAAGTCAGCGATGCAGATTTTGAAGCGCGTGTAGCAGCCGCAATGGCCGCTTACAGCCACGCCACGGCGCCGGTTGAGGTGCATGAAAGCTCAGTTGCGGCGCCGGTAGAAATCCAGCCCGAACCGCCCGCCGAAGCGGCCCCGGTGGCTGAAGCAAAGCCGGTAGAAGAAGCAGTGCCATCGTTCGAATATCGTCCACCAGTGCGCATTGCCGAGCCGGTGGAGATGGCTCCTGCGGCCTCAGTTGAAAGCTTAGCGGCTGCTCCGGAAAGCCTCGATCCGCCTTTTGCTTCGGCGCATGAAGCCGTGACCCATCAAGTCCATGAAGCTGTTACGTCGGGCGTGGAAGCTGCCGCTGTGGCAGCAGCTACGGAAACCGGAGCCGAGCACCATAACATCGCCCAGGCCGTCCATCGAGTAATGGAGCGGCTGAAGCCTGAGTTGGTGGAAGAAATCATGCGCGAGCTGAAGTCAAAGAAATAGGGGCAAAATATCCTGTGTTCCTGAAGCGGCGTCTCTGGCGTCGTCTTTTTGTATTTAAGTGCTTCAGGCATGGGCGGGCTGCCTTTAAGCAGCAGCTCTGGCGCAATTCTTGTCACAACAGCGCGTGCAGGGACGGAATCTAACCCGAGAGACCAGATATTCGAAATAAGAAATGGACATGGTCCAGGGAGAAAAGTTATGCGCAGCGTTTTGAAGTCGTCAATTTTAAGATCGTCAGCGGTTGCGGTGATGTTTGTCATAGGGCTTGGGATTTCGTCCCACGCACAGTCGACTCCGCCAGGATCGTATCAACAAACTTGCAGGAACATTGATTTTCACGATGACGTCCTGGTGGCGAACTGCCAGGATTCCACCGGACGCTGGCAAAGCGCTCAACTACGCGACGTGCAAAGCTGCCGAAGTGACATCATTAATGACGATGGCGCTTTGCGGTGCAGCAGAAGCGGCGGAGTTGCGGCGGGACTTCCTGGCGGCTCTTATACACAATCCTGCCAGAACGTGCATGTAAGTGGCGACGATCTACAAGCCCACTGCCCGACGGCCAATGGCGATTGGAAAGATACCAAGCTGGATGACTACAACAAATGCCGCGGCGAAATTGTGAATGATAACGGCAAACTGCGCTGCGTCACCGGCGTTTATGGCGGACCGGGCGCGCCTGTGGGCGGTTATCAGGCTGGCTATCCATCCGCGGCTGGCGGCTTTACCGGCTCGTATACCCAGACCTGCAAGGACATCAAGAGCAATGGCGACGATCTGCAAGCACGTTGCAAAACCGTAAACGGCGATTGGAATAATACCAAGCTCGACGATTACCGGAAATGCAAGGGACAGATCGTCAATGACGATGGCAACCTGAAGTGCGTGGCTGCTGGATACGGTGGAATCGGACGCGGTGGCTATCCGGCAGGTACCTATCAACAGGGAAATTTTCCGGCAGGTTCTTATACGCAGTCGTGCGATGGAATTCGTATCGATGGCGATGATCTGAAGGCGCATTGCCAGACCAGGGATGGTGGATCGCGAGACGCCAAGCTGGATGACTTCCAAAAGTGCAAAAGTGACATCATTAATGATGATGGCCGTCTAAGGTGCGAACGGTAAGCTCGCCTTTAAAGCTCATTTGCGCGGCCAGGCTATTTTAGACAAAGGGAAAGCTTGGCCGCGATTTTTGGACACCCGGACCTTCCAGCGAAGCCTACGGGGCATAAATACAAACTACTAAGCTTAGAGATGGCCCGTAATCATTAGCGCTTTTTAACTTTTTCTACATCTCGGTAAAAAGCGTGGGTTGAAACCTCACAGTACGCTTTGATTCTTAGCTTTCGCGCTCGCTCCCAGGAATAAGGTCCGGAACCGGAGCCTTATCACACTCGCCTATGATCGTGGTCACTGCAGCAAGATGATCAAGTGACTTAGCATAGGTCTGGCGGTTCCCCCTCGAAAACATCTTCGAACGTTCTCAATC
>JBAVUZ010000857.1:0-6916 GCA_049697035.1 Candidatus Angelobacter sp.
GTTGACCCACCTGATGCTCGAAAGCGGACTCGGGACCAAACACTCCGCTCGCTGCTCGATGGCTATGACACCTATCGTGCTTTGCTTCGTGGTACTGGAAGCGTCAGCTACACCGACCTTTCTCTGATCCAAACGGTTGCTATCGAGCACCTCCTTCAGAGCGTGGGCTCAGGTCAAGTATTTCGCCATGTTGTTGTAGACGAGTATCAGGATACAAACCCGGTCCAAGAGCGTCTATTCTTCCAGCTTGCGTCTGGACACAAGAACATTTGTGTTGTTGGTGATGATGACCAAGCGCTTTACCGTTTCCGTGGTGCCACTGTCGAAAACTTCGTTGAGTTTCCTGAGAGACGCAAGAAATATCTCAATGCGATACCGCGACGAATTATTCTTGGGACCAATTATCGCTCTCGGGAGGATATAGTCCGATTCTACAATCGCTTCATTGTCCATTCATCGTGTAACTGGCGGAAGCGCCCAAAAGGAGCATACCGAGTGATGGACAAGACAATTGTTCCACACCGCAAGGACAAGACCACCGCTGTGGTCGCGAGTTCTGCCGGGCCTCCCGAGACGGTCGCTGAAGAAATTGCTCTTCTAGTCCGCCAGTTGCTCGACACGAAGAAAGTCGATGACCCGAACCAAATCGCGTTCCTTTTTCCATCACTCAAATCGCCACACGTAGCCCGTATCCGTAATGCATTGAGGAATGTAGGTCTTGAAGTGTACGCGCCCCGGGCTGGCCAGTTTCTCAGCGTGCCAGAATCAGTCGCTGTGTTTGGTTTACTTTTTCAAGCTCTAGGCGCGTTCACGCATGTCCATACGGGTTTCCAAAACTGGCTCAATGATGTTCAAACCCAGAGTGCGACTCTCATGGCGAGCGACCCGTATCTCCGCCACTTCATCGAAGAGAAGCAGGCCGAAGTTCGGCAGGTTTCGTCTGACTACGGAGCTCTCGCAAGCGCGCTCAAGAAGGAGGGGTGGTCCCCAAAGGACACATACAACCCCGACACGATGCCGGCAGTGCTTGCAGCTGCCCCCGGTCTCACAGACCGTGCGAAACGCTCGCTCAAGAGCCAGTTGTTCGCTCGCTTTGCGCGTGAACGGCTACGGGTCGGTAGACCGTTTTCCCTCGGCTACGCAGTCACACGCGCGACATCCCTAGACTGGAATGTCCTTGACTTGTTCTATCAGTTCGGCGGCTTTGAGTATTTCAAGAAGATGTTCGACCTGGCCGAGCGGGACAAGAACGAAGGGCCAATTTGCAATCTCAGCCTGATTTCCCAATATCTTGCCCGGTTTCTCGACTTCTATCCGTTCCCCATTTCTGGAGAGAGTCTCAGCAGCGAACAGTTTCTCCGCAATTTTGCTAACTATCTGTACGCTCTTTTTCGTAGGGGCGAAGCGGAGTATGAAGATGCTAACGACCCATTCCCAAAAGGCTGTATTCCCTTTATAACTGTTCACCAAGCCAAAGGGCTGGAGTTTCCTGTCGTCATTCTCGCCAACGCCCGCAAGGACCCGAAGCTCCAATTTATCGAGCGGATGGTGGAGCCACTCCTCACGCGTGATGGCGAGCCTTTGGACCGGATGGCCACCTTTGATGTCATGCGAATGTTCTACGTCGCGCTGTCGCGTGCGAAAAACTTGCTCATCCTCGCGCACTTCCAAGGGCGAGGTCAACATCTGCACCATGCGTTCAAAGATTTTCTCGACGACGACTTTCCCCGAATACCTAAATTCAAGCTCACGAGCGTCCCTGCTGCAAAGATGGAGGATCAGGAATTACCGCAGAGCTATTCTTATACAGGCGACTTCCTCCTTTACCGAAAATGTCCGCGCCAATATATGCTGTTCCGGAAATACGGCTTCGTGCCGTCACGTTCTCAAACCATGTTCTTCGGCAGTCTCGTTCACCAGACGCTGGATGATTTGCATCAGCGACTTATCGATTCGCGGAGGACAATCGCCTGAAGATGGCAGCTTCCATGGACGAATCGCAGCTCCGCGAGATGTTCGATCAGAACTTCGAGCGCCTGCGTCTCGAAAACGGCCATTCGCTTTCACCCGATGTACGAAATGCGGCGTGGGAACAGGTCCGCTGCTACTGGCGTAAACTTCGGCACATCGCCGAGACGGTTACGGATACTGAGGTAAAACTCAACCTTCCGAATCAGAAGACCGCAAAGAAACGAACTTTCTGTATTGAAGGCGTTGTGGATATCGTGCGCGAAAATGATCGGGTCACTATGTATGACCTTAAAACACACGATCTCGATTTCGTTCAGGACAATATCGAACTTTACCGCGACCAGCTCAATGTCTATGCACACATCTGGCATAATCTACGCAACGAGCGGCTTGATGAAACTGCGGTCATCGCTACTCCGGTGCCCGATGCAGTTAGCCAAGCCATCCGGAACGAGGACCCCACGCAAATTGAGGCGGCCCTCGCGGCGTGGAATCCCATTGTCCCGATTGCCTTCGCGGCCGACAATGTCAAGCTAACTATCGCAGAGTTCGCGACGGTGGTAGACCAGATCGAAGATTCAGCATTTCATCCACCGCCTCTGCTCTACCTGACCAAGCAGGAAGGTGCAAGGGGCACTTTTGCTACTCGAGTCTGTCGTAACTGCGATATGCGCTTTTCCTGCTCCAGCTATCGAGAATACGCCCGCAAATTCAAGGACCGTGGTTGGAGTAAGTTTGCGGACTTCTATGATCTTGCCGCAGATGAGGGAGAGAACCTGGCTCGCTTTACAGCGGCTACACCAGAGGATGCTGACTTTGCAGCCGGCGGGGATGAAGACTGACCATTTTTCAGCCCTTCTTGCCAACTGCGCCTCACGGCCCAGTCGAATCATCGTTCCTAGCACCGGGGCCTCCCTTTAGGGGCGATACCATGGCTTCTCTATAATCCCGGCGTGCGCTCACGGCGGCGAAGCCAAAAGCTACTTCACCGGCGAGGGCAAAATCATCACCGCCAAACGGCGCCCAGGCCCTGCTGGGACGTATATAAAGGTTCGCTTCGCCGGGCCGAGGGGCAGTTGGGAAGGGCGATAGTGGAGGGCAAGACAAAAAAGCCCGCCTTTCTTTCAGCGGGCCTGGGAGCATCTTAAGTAAGTCCCTACTGTACCGGGTTCCCATCCGCATCTATCTTGTGGATCTCGCCCAGATTCAGCTCGCGGATGCCTTGTTCCACCTTGTTCATGTCGCCCACCACCACCCACACCAGATGGCCCGGCAGGATGAACTTCTTCGCAATCTCATTGGCGGACTCCGGCGTTAGCGCCATGGCTTTTTGGGTAAAGGTATTGAAGTAGTCTTCCGGCAGGCCGTATTGCAGTATCTGGCTATAGGCCCCGGCAAGTTGCTGCACGGTTTCAAAACTTCCGGGCAGGCCGAGCGTGGCATTGCTTTGCGCGTCTTTTAGTTCTTTTTCAGAGATAGGCTTGCCGCCGGCGATGTCCTTGTATTCCTTGACCAACTCAGCCAGTGACTCTTTAGTCTTGTCCGTTTCCACCGGAGAGATGCTCAAATAAGGACGCTGGCCGCGCGCGGCGGGCAGCACAGTGAAGACGCCGTATGACCAGTGCTTATCTTCACGCAGGTTCATGTTGATGCGCGAGCCGAAGTTGCCGCCGAAAACGTCATTGACTATTTGCAGCGCGACTGCGTCAGGATCGTTGCGCGGCGGGGCCAGTTGCGCGCCAAAGATGATGCTCTGCTTGGAATCAGGCCTGTCAATCAAATAGACAACGTCCTTTTCCGGCTCCGGCACCCTGGTGACGTTCTTCTTCGGCACGTCGCCGGGCTTCCAGCCGACAAAAAGTTTTTCCAGCTTGGGCTTGATCGCGGCCAGAGTGGTATCGCCCACAATCAGCAGGGTTGCGTTGTTGGGCTTGAACCATGTGTCGTGCCACTTGGCCAGGTCTTCACGCGTGAGCTTGCTTACGCTGGCTTCAGTGCCGGTGCCGGTGAGAGGCAATGAATAAGGATGCCCTTTGCCGTAAAGAAGCTGCGGCACCACGCGCAACGCCATCGCCTGCGGCTGCACTTTTTCGCGCCGGATGAGAGCGATGCGGTCCTGTTGCAGTCGCGTAAACTCTTTCTGCGGAAACGCCGGATGCAGAATGAGGTCGGCATAGATATCAAGCGCTTTATCCATGGTGAGCGCCAGCGTGTTCAGGTTCACGAAAGCCGAGTCAAGGTTTGCTCCGGCGCCAAAGTTTGCGCTGAGCGATTCCAGTTCCTCGCCGATCTTGAGCGAGTCGCGCGTGGGCGTGCCTTCTTCCAGCATGCGCTGGGAGAAGCTGGCCGTGCCGGGGGCGCTGGATGGATCGGCGGCATAGCCGCTATCCACCAGCAGTGAGAAGTTTACGACCGGCGCGGTGTGGCGCTCCGCCAGCACAATCTTCAGCCCATTGGAGAGCGTTGCTTTCTGCATGGGCGGCAGCTTGAGTGACATAGGTTCGCCCGCAGCCGGCGGCTTGGAGCGGTCTAGTTTTGCGTCAGTCTTTAAGTTGGTGGGATAAGGCTGCACTTCAAGAATGTAGTCGCCATCGCTCAGCCAGTCATTGGCGGCTTTCTTTACCGTAGCGGGCGTGGCCGCCTGGATCCACTTGAGATAGTCCTTGTAGCAGTCGGCATTGCCGGTGAAGGTCTGGCAGCGGGCAAGAAGATCACTCTTGCCGCCAAAGCCCCCAATGCGCTCCACAATGCGGGCATAGTTGCCAAAGATCTGCGTCTTGGCCAGCTGCAGTTCAGCTTCTGTAGGGCCGTTCTTCAGGAAGTTTTTCAGTTCTTCATCGGCGGCTTTCTCAGAGTTGCGGAAGTTTGCCTGCGCTTTTTGCAGGTCCTGATCCGGCTTGGCGGTGATGGTGAAATCAAACTGTCCGCCGATTTCGTTTGTGTCGTCAGAAGCGGTGGCGCTGGTGGCAGTCTGGTCTTTATACACAAGGCGCTTGTAGAGCCGGGAAGTTTTTCCGCGGCCCAGCACCTGTGCTGCAAGGTCAAGCTGCGCCTCTTCAGGAGAGCCGTATTGCGGAACGTTCCATATACGGTAAAGCCGCGCTTGCGGAACGCGGTCCTGTACCCATCCGCGATGCGTGCCGGTTCGCTTGGCGACCCACGTTTCCTGCTTGGCTATCGGCGGCCCGGGAGGAATCTCGCCGTAATAGTTTTCAACTTTCTGGCGCGCAACTTCAGGAGTGATGTCCCCGGCGATTACCAGAGTTGTGTTGTTGGGCCCGTAGTAAGTCTTGAACCACTCCTGCACGTCAGCCATGGCGGCGTCGTCAAGGTCCTTCATCTCGCCGATAACGGTCCATGAATAAGGATGGCCCGCCGGGTAGGTGTTCTTAGTAACCAACTCTTCGACGATACCGTAAGGCTGGTTTTCACCCTGGCGCTTCTCATTTTGCACCACGCCGCGCTGCAGATCGAGTTTCTTCTGGTCGAGCACCGGCAGCAGATGGCCCATCCGGTCACTTTCGGCAAAGAGCACGTAGTCCAGCATGCTTGTTGGCACGTTCTCAAAATAGTTGGTGCGATCATTATTAGTAGTGCCGTTCAAGTTGGTAGCGCCAATGCTTTCCATGGCATTGAGAAAAGTGGTATTAAAGTTTTCACTGCCGCTAAACATCAGGTGCTCAAACAAGTGAGCAAAGCCGGTCTTTCCCGGCTTCTCATTCTTGGAGCCAACGTGATACCAGGTATTCACGGCTACAATCGGCGCTTTATGGTCCTCGTGCACCAGGAGCGTCAGTCCATTCTTGAGGACAAACTTTGTGTACTTAATATCGGGTATTGGGATTTGCGGTGATTCTGCCGCGGCGCGCGCGGCCGTCTTTGGCTTGGGATTCTCCGCTGGCTTGGGCGGAGCGCTCTGGCTGAAAGAAACTGTGCCGACCAGCGCAACTGCCATGAACAGGCCGGCCATTTTGTGCATCAACTTGCTTCTCAAGGTGCCTCCATGTTGGTCATCAGAGATATGTTGGAGCGGCGGCTATCACGCCGGCGCATGCTGGTTTCCAATCCGACAAAAAAGGGTTTGGCCCCACGGCTGCCGGCAACCAATCTCTCAATAGATATGTGTGAGAGAGAAGCGCGCAATAAATTCAACAGGCTTCACGGGGGTCTGCGCATAATCATAACAGCGTAAGCCGCGTATTTTATGCCTCTTGTAAGATGTTTTTTTAGCCCTTATCTAGCTTTTTGTAGTTGCTGCCATCTAACGTTGCCTTGGCGGGCGAGTCTAAAGTCAATGTAAGAGTGTTTCTCTGCCGGAAGGAACTGCGGCAACGCGGAGACCGTTTTGGCGGACAGATAGTGATTCAAAGTTTGCTGCGTTTAGGTTGGCGGCTTTGACGGTGTGGCGTTATCGATATCAGTTTTCGCCGTCCGCAACGGATTTGTATTACAACGCCGAGAACACTTTTTCCATCGCCACTGCAATCGCGCGCGCCGCAATGCGGCATTCTTCTGGAGTGATAATAAATGGCGGCGCCAGCAGGATGTGATCGCCGTTCACGCCATCCACGCAGCCTTGTGTTGGATACGTAAGCACGCCCTCATCCATGGCGGCCTGAAAGATCTTGCCCGCAATGTTTTCTTCCGGCGGAAACGGCGTTAGCGTGGATTTATCTTTTACGAACTCAACACCTGCCAGCAGACCCAGGCCGCGAACGTCGCCCACGTGGGGATGCGCTTTCAGCGGATCGAGGGCAGCAAATAGTTCACGGCTCGCGTCCGGCACGCGCGCAAAAAGCTTTCGTTCTTCCAGAACATCCAGCACCGCATTGCCTGCCGCCATTGATACGGGATGGTTCTGGTAAGTGAACCCATGCTGAAAAGCGCCGGAGCCTTGCGCGATGGCCTCCACCACACGCTGGCCGACAATCACACCTCCGAGCGG
>JBAVUZ010000858.1:0-2129 GCA_049697035.1 Candidatus Angelobacter sp.
GCAAAGTGCCGGTCCGTACCAGCGACAAAACCGGCTTCATCGTCAACCGTCTGCTGGTGCCCTACATGCTCGACGCCATTCGCGCCTACGAAGAGGGCGTCGGCTCCATCGAAGACATCGACAACGCCATGAAGCTGGGCTGCGGCTATCCCATGGGCCCGTTCACGCTGCTGGATTTTGTGGGACTCGATACCACCTACTACATCACGCACGTGATGTTTGACGAGTTCCGCGAACGCCGCTTTGCCTCGCCGCCTCTCTTGAAGCGGCTGGTGATGGCCGGCTGGTACGGCCGCAAGAGCGGCAAAGGATTTTACGATTACGCGGATCCAAACAACCCAGTAGCACAAAGCTTCTAGCCGCAGATCAACGCAGATGTTCGCTGATCTGAAAAACTCAATCTGCGCCGATCAGCGCTCATCTGCGGCGAAAGGTTTTTTGATGGATCTATCCAACGTCAAACTCGAAAAGAAAAACGCAATCGCCTACGTCACCATTGATCGTCCCAAGGTCCTGAACGCGCTCAACATGGCCACGATGCAGGAGCTGTGGCAGGTATTCAACGAACTGAAAGAAGACAAGCAGATTCGCGTCGTTATCCTGACCGGCGCAGGCGAAAAGGCCTTCGTAGCAGGCGCGGACATCAACGAACTGGCGAAGAACAATCCGGTCGCAGCCAAGGCTTACACGCATAAGGGCCAGGCCACGCTGGACCTGATTGAGAATCTGGGCAAACCAGTGATCGCCTGCATCAACGGCTTTGCTCTGGGCGGCGGATGCGAGATCGCCATGGCCTGCACCATGCGTCTGGCCAGCGAGAACGCAAAACTTGGACAGCCTGAAGTCAAGCTCGGCCTCATTCCCGGTTATGGGGGCACGCAGAGGCTCCCTCGGCTGGTCGGTACTGGACTTGCCATGCAGATTCTTCTCAGCGGAGAAATGATCACCGCGCAGGAAGCGCACCGCATCGGGCTCGTGAATGAAGTTGTCGCGGCTGACCGCCTTATTCTGCGCGCTGAAGAGATCGCGCAGAAGATTATCGGCATGGCTCCGCTTGCGATCCAATACTGTATGGAAGCCGTGAACCAGGGCATGAACATGACGTTGCCTGAAGGCCTCTTTCTTGAAGCCACTCTCTTCGGCATGTGCTGCGCGACGGAAGACAAGCGAGAAGGCACCACGGCCTTTCTGGAAAAGCGCGCCGCGAATTTCCAGGGCAAGTAACCATGCATCCAGACTGGGAACCAGATAAGCTTGCCACGGCCGCCATTTTCTATAACCTGCATGAAGCGGACATCGCCAAGGGTCTGCTGGACTCCTGTGGCGTAGACTGTTTCCTGTGCGATGAGCACATGCACCGCGTTCATCCGCTGACCAGTGAAATTATCGGCGGCGTGCGGCTGCAGGTCGCCCAACAGGATGTTGAGCTGGCCAAAGAGCTGCTCAAAGAATACAAACCTCCGGAAGATCCTTCCGGTCCGGAGCCGATAGAATGATTGTTGCAAGACGCGTTGAGTGATTGGATCGAATGATTAAGGGTATTACCATAATCCGCCACGTCGCCGGCAGCAAAGAGTTCAAGGCGCTCAGCAAGCTCTTTGACGCCATGGGATTCGAGCGCGGAACTCCATGGAAGACCGCGCGCGGCCAGGGTGCGCCGTTCAAGGTGCCTCTCGGGCAGATTGAGTTCGTTGAAGGACTGGAAACGATCCATGCAGATATCTGGGTTGAGGTCACAGACCTGGATTCGATTCGCGACGTGCTCGCAAACGAAAACGTCAAAGGGACGGACAAAATCCATGCAACCGCCTGGGATTCAAGGTTTCTGGTAGCTGAACCAGCCAAGGGATTGAAAGTTCTTTTCTGGCAGAAAAATCGCCCCAGTGAAGACGCGATTGAAGGCGACCTGAGCGCCAGCGGCATGCGCTTTGGCCTAGTAGTGAGC
The DNA here is from genome assembly GCA_049697035.1 of Candidatus Angelobacter sp. Classification (GTDB taxonomy): domain Bacteria; phylum Acidobacteriota; class Terriglobia; order Terriglobales; family Acidobacteriaceae; genus Angelobacter. The sequence continues at coordinate 1,946 of JBAVUZ010000858.1, forward strand.
CGATGGAACTCGTTTATCACTGAGCGACTTCTGCAAGGAGCGCTGGATGCGCTACGCCGCAGCGGCTGCCGCAAAGAAGATATCGGCGTAGTGCGAGTGCCGGGTGCATTTGAAATTCCATCGCAAGCGCGCACGTTGGCTGAGAGCGGAAAATATGACGCTATCGTCACGCTAGGCTGCCTCA
>JBAVUZ010000859.1:0-1618 GCA_049697035.1 Candidatus Angelobacter sp.
TGTTCTGGGTGGGCAAAGGCGTGTTGTAGCGGCGGCTCAGTTCCGCCACGGTTGCAGGATCAACGCTGCCTTCCAGGTGCAGGTGAAGTTCCGCTTTCGGGAGCGACTGAATGAACGATTTAGAAGCCATCACCCTTTGCCGGCAGGAACGTTAGCTGTGGCAAACTCGCTGTGGCGACGGCTATAAAGCCAGTAAATCACCATCCCGATGGCCAGCCAGCCGAAAAAGCGGAGCCAGGTTATCACGAGCAGACCTGCCATCAATGAAACGCATAGCACCACGGAGATGATCGGAAAGATTGGCACCCATGGGACCTTGAATCCGCGCTGGCGGTCTGGCTGCGCTTTGCGAAGAAAAAGTACTCCCAATGAAACAAGCACGAAAGCGAAAAGTGTTCCAATGTTTGAAAGATCGGCGGCCTCGCCAATGTCTACTAATCCTGCCGGGATACCGACAGCAGCGCCGGCAATCCAGGTTGACCAGTGCGGCGTCTGAAACCGGCAAAGATCCGAGAACAGTTTTGGCAGCAGGCCATCGCGCGACATGGCAAACCAGATTCTGGTCTGGCCATATTGAAAGACCAGCAGGGAGGAAATCATTCCCGTAAGAGCGCCAATCACAATTACGGCCTGAACGAAGCGGCTTGTCCCCATTTGTTGCAGCGCGTATGCCACAGGCGCAGAAGCTGCATCCGCGTTGGTGGCGAAGATGCTGTATTTCTGCATTCCCAGCAGCACCAGCGCCACACCGATGTAAAGGACCGTGCAAATGATCAAGGACGCGATAATTCCGAAGGGAATATCCTTCTGCGGATTTTTTGCTTCTTCTGCTGCGGTCGATACCGAATCGAAGCCGATATACGTAAAGAAAATAATCGCCCCGCCGGAAATCACTCCCGCAAATCCAGACGGCGCAAACGGATGCCAGTTCGCACGGTTCACCAGCATTCCACCAACCACCAGAAACGTAATGATGGCGCCGATCTTTACCAGCACCATGATGTTGTTGGCCCCCGCCGATTCGCGAATGCCCCACACCAGAAGCACAGTCAAAATGAAAACGATGAGGAACGCCGGGACATTGAAGTAAGCGCCCGACCAGTGGCCACCCGTCCAGACCGGCGACGACCAGTTATCTGGTATATGCAGTCCAAACGAGGTCAGCTGTGCTTTCAGGTATCCGCCGAACCCGACTGCTACAGCCACGTTGCTGACCGCATATTCCAAAATCAGGTCCCAGCCAATGATCCATGCAATCAATTCACCCAAAGTCGCGTAAGAATATGTATAGGCGCTGCCCGCAATCGGGATCATCGAGGCAAGCTCGGCATAACACAGTCCAGCGAAACTGCAGGCAATCGCTACAAGAAGAAACGAGATCGCGATTGCCGGCCCGGCCGGCGGCCGTCCGTGCAGAAGCACACCGGAAAGGTTCCCGTGCTGAAACAGGTTCTGAAAGACGTCCAGCACCTGGGCGTGCAGTAGGGACGGAGTAGAAAATTCTCCGGCCGCGGCGGTCCCGGTCAGAACAAAAATTCCCGAGCCGATAATCGCGCCAATCCCAAGAGCCGTGAGTGACCACGGGCCCAGCGACTTCGGTAGACGATGCCCCGGCCTT
>JBAVUZ010000860.1:0-2546 GCA_049697035.1 Candidatus Angelobacter sp.
CGACGCCAATGGCAAACCGGCATGGACACTGAAAACGCCCGACGCCGAGTTATTTGACGAGCAGGGCAAGCTTATCGGGAAGCATTTTGGCGGGCCTACATGGCAGCTCAACGACGGCAGCCAGGTCACCGGTAAGATGGCGGCCAAGGGCCGACGCGCCTGATCCCAAGGCGATCCCGTGGCTTCTGGTAACGGTGACCAGCCATTCAGGAAGCGGCAAGTTGCGCGGTGTCACGTCCATCCAGCGGGTGAATACGGTGGGCGGCCTTGCCCCGGCAGCGCAAGAATGTTCGTCACAAAGCGGGGAAGTGGAGTTCAAGAGCAGTTATTCCGCGGACTATTACTTTTACGCGCGGCGGTAACCCTTAAAGACACCGTCATCCCGAGGGTCGTGAGCGAGCACAAGCCTTCTTCATTGTGCGAGTAGACCCGAGGGACCTTTTGTTTTCTCTTGGTGCCAAAACAAAAGGTCCCTCACCCCTACTCAGGCGCTGATGAAAGCGCGCCTTCGCTGACGGGGTTCGGGATGACGAAATTTGTAGGGAGGCGAGACGGCGCAGGGGAGGAGTGCTCGTTACTGATTGCTGACTGCTGAGTGCTGAATGCTTCCTACGCTACCGTCCTCTTCAACTGTCCGCACGCAGCATAAATATCCCGTCCGCGTGGACGACGCACAAACGCCGGAATACCGGCTTTGACCAGCAGGTCTTTGAAAACTTGAACACTTTCCTCTGCCGGCGTACCAAACTGGATGCCCGGCCCGGGATTGAGCGCGATGAGATTTACCTTGCAGCGGATGCCGCGCAGCAGCTCAATCACTTCTCGGGCGTGCGCAGGGCTGTCATTCACGCCGGCGAGCAGCACATATTCAAACGTGATGCGTTCACGGTTGCGGAGAGGGAAGTCGCGGGCGGCCTGCATCAGCATTTCCAGGTTCCACTTTTTGTTGATCGGCATAATGCTGCTGCGGACCTGATCATTGGACGCGTTGAGCGAAATCGCCAGCTTGGGTCGCACCGGCTCAGCGCCAAAGTCGTGAATGCGTGGAAGAATCCCGGAAGTCGAGACCGTCATGCGCGATTCCGGAAAGCCCACGCCCTCCACCAGCAGCCGCACGGCCTTGATGAAGTTGGGATAGTTGAGAAATGGTTCGCCCATGCCCATAAAAACAATGTTGACGCGCTGGCGCTCCATATCAACCTGCCGGTCATTGAGCACGGCGATGACCTGGCCAACGATTTCTCCGGCGCTCAGATTGCGTTTTACGCCGAGCAACGCCGTGAGGCAGAACTGGCAGTTCACGGCGCAACCAACCTGGCTGGAAACGCAGATCGTCGCGCGATGCCACTCAGAGTCGCCGGCTTCAGTGCCGTCGCCGGTCTCGCCGTCGTCGCCTTCAGGCATCCAGACGGTCTCAACGGTTTCTCCGTCGGCCATAGAGATCAGGTAGCGGATGGTGCCGTCAGTCGACTGAAAGCTTTTCTCCACGCGAGGGTGCTTGATGTCGAGACCTTCTTGCAGCAACGCGGCGCGAAAAGGCTTGGGCAACGTTGTGACGGAGTCGAGCGCGGTGAGCCGCTGGGGGTAAAGAGCGTCAAAAAGCTGGCGCGCCCGGAATTCCGGCTGCCCAAATTTTTGTGCAATGCTGCTAAGCTCTTGATAATCAAGGCCGAGAAGGCCGTCTTGGGGAGAATCAGGCATGTGAACTTCAACTACACCTTAAATTCTACACGTTAAGGGCCAAAAAGCGTCGGATTCGCCTAAGGTGCAAGTAAGTTGTTGAATAATATAAACATATAATTACCCGTGCGACCATTTCCAGTGTGTAAGAATCAAATGTGAACCAGTGATGGAAACCGCAGTTCTAACCCGACTCCCTTTGACCGAGCCCCGAAACATCAAGCGCGAAATTCTGCCCAACGGTTTGATCGTGCTGAGTGAAGAGATGGCCCACATTCGCTCCATTGCCATTGGAATCTGGATGAAGACTGGTTCGCGCGATGAGTCGCCCGAGCTGAATGGCATTTCTCACTTCACCGAGCACATGGTCTTTAAAGGGACGAAGACGCGCACGGCGCGTGACATCGCCCGCCAGGTGGATTCTATTGGCGGCAACATGGACGCCTTTACCGGCAAGGAAACCGTCTGCTTCAATATTAAAGTCCTGGATGAGCACCTGCCCATTGCTGTGGACATTCTGAGTGACTTGGTCCTGATCCCAACGTTTGATCCCAAGGACATCACGCGCGAAAAAGGCGTGATTCTGGAAGAGATCAAGATGGATGAAGACAATCCGGATTATCTGGTGCATGAAATCTTTACCCAGAATTTCTGGAAGGACCATCCGCTGGGCAAGCCGATCCTAGGGACGAAAGAAACTGTCCGCTCATTTGAGCAGGAGAAGCTGTTCAGTTATTATCGCCAGCATTTTTCGCCGAACAACATGATTATCTCCGCGGCGGGAAACCTGAACCATCACGCCTTTGTGGATCTGATCAAAGAGCGCTTTGCCACGCTGGAACGCATGCCCAACGGCTTCCATGTGC
>JBAVUZ010000861.1:0-7281 GCA_049697035.1 Candidatus Angelobacter sp.
TCGCGGGAACTTCAAAACCCTGCAACTGCCGCAAGACTTGCAGCGTGCCATGCTCAGACCGCGCCTGTGTACCCGGCGCAACATGCTGCCAGCGCAGCAGCCAGCGCATGAACGTGGCCGAGGTGACGGGCTCAATTTGTTTGCGCAACGTACCCAGCGTTAAACGATGAATTCGCGCCAGCAAGCGGCGCTCCGACCACTGCGTTTCTTCACCCAGTGTCTTATCGAAAGTTCCACGCAGAATCAGGCCCGTGGTCTCAATGCGCAGCAGTGTCTTATCGATTTCTGTGACGGGCAGATGCAGTAAAGCAGCGAGCGCGGATGCGTTGGTCGGCCCCAGATGAGTGAGCCAGCCTGTGACCATTGCTTTGAGCGCATCTTCGGATGATGGAGTTTCGCCGATCTCGGGAAGCAGGTCTTCAAATTGGGCTGCGGGATAAATCGCCGCGAAGGCTTTTGCTTTTTCTGCTGATACCCAAAATGTAGCGCTCGCAGGCGAGGGCATCTCCATCCCAGCGCGCGCAAAACCGGCGCGCTCCGGGGACCCCGGCGCCTGGGCTCCATATGAATTTGAATTGTGGACCGCAGCCGCCCCCGGCTGCGCGGTTACAACTCCTGGTATTCGTGCTCTGGTCACGCGATTCGATTCCCGTAGACTGTTGAAGTAGCCACGCCATGCTTCCGCAGGCGTGCGGCCATCAGGAGGAACAAAGCTTTCCGGCACAGCAATCAATGTATGCAGCGTATCGGCTAGTTCGTCGGCGTCCCGCACGTCAGGCCACGCATCGGCGCGAACTTCAGCAATCGCCGCTGGATCAAGCGCTCCTACCTCCTGCAACACTGATTCAGGCAGTGTCCGACGCATCTCCACCGCGCGGGCGCGGCGCTCTTCCAGTGGAGCATCATCCAGATAAGCGTACGGATTGCTGTTCAGAATCTCATGAGAGAAGACAGAGGGTACTGGCGTATCGACGGCGATGCACTTGATCTCGCCCGACCGCATCTTGCGCAGGACATCTTTTAGCCCTTCAAGGTCGAGCGCCTCCTGAAAAATATCTTTCATCACCTCGCGCAAGAGCGGATGGTCCGGGACGACGATTGGTCCGTCAGCATTTTCCTGGCATTGCGCCACATCCGGAAACACCGAGGCCAGCAGATCAGCCGAGCGCGTACGCTGTACCTGCAGCGGAATTTTCTTGCCGTTCCAATAGCGCAGCAGAGCCAGAGCGCGGTTCGCGTCCCAGCGCCAGCGCGTTTCCAGCAGCGGAGAGAGCAGCGCCGCCTGCTGCAAAACTTCTTTCACCGTGTTCTCATGCAGGAAATGGAAAACATCCGCCAGCGGGAAGCTGTGCTGCTCTGCCAGAGAAATGTTCACGCCGTTATCAGTCGCGGCCGCTTGCAACTCGAAGTTGAATGAGACGCAGAAGCGCTTGCGCAGCGAGAGTCCCCAGGCTTTGTTAATGCGGGCGCCGAACGGAGCATGAACAACCAACTGCATGCCACCGCCTTCATCAAAGAAGCGCTCGGCGATAACGGTATTGGTCGTGGGGACAGCGCCCAGTACGGTGCGGCCAGTCACAATGTATTCAATGGCCTGCTCCGCGCCTGAATCGTCCAGCCCGCATTCGCTCTTGAGCCACTCCACGGCATTCAACACTTCCGGCGATTTCTGATTGACGAAGCCGGGCACAGTATGGGGCGTGAGGTCACTGATCTTCTGGCGCAGTTCGCCGATCTGCCGGGAAAGTTCTTCTGTGCGTCCCGGGGCTTCACCGAGCCAAAATGGGATGGAGGGCGGCGCGCCGTGCGCATCTTCCACCAGAATGCGTCCCGCAGATTCCACGCGCCGAATGCGCCAGCTCATGTTGCCCAGCAGGACAATATCGCCCTTCAAACTTTCCACGGCGAAGTCTTCATGCAGCGTGCCAACGACTGTGCCTTCCGGTTCAGCGACAACGGTGTACAGCGCGGTTTCAGGAATCGCTCCGCCATTCATAATGGCGATCATGCGCGCGCCTCGGCGGGCCTTCAGCCGCTTGTTCACACGGTCACGAAAGAGATATGCGCCAAAGCGGCCACGCTGTGATGCTATGCCATCGCCCAGCATCGTCAGAAGATCATCAAATTCCTTGCGCTCGAGTTCCCGATAAGGATAAGCCCGCTTGACCAGCGTAAAAAGTTCGTCTTCACCCCATTCTTCAGCAGCGCAAATCGCCACGATCTGTTGCGCCAGAATATCGAGCGGAGCGTCAGGAATGATCAGGCGGTCCAACTCTCCGTGATGAATGGAGCGGACCAGCGCGGCGCATTCAAGCAGTTCGTCACGCGTGGTAGGAAAGAAGCGGCCTTTGGGCACAGCGCCGCGCCAGTGGCCGGCTCGGCCAAAGCGCTGGAGCGAGACGCCAATCGAGCGCGGCGAGCCGATGTGCAAAGCCAGATCAACATGGCCGATATCGATTCCCAGTTCGAGCGACGCGGTGGCCACCAGAACTTTGAGTTTGCCATCCTTGAGCTTGCTTTCCGCGTCCAGGCGAAGCTTGCGCGCCAGACTGCCATGGTGCGCTCCCACCACATCCTCACCCATGCGTTCGGCCAGGTTAAAAGAAACGCGCTCAGCCAGGCGGCGCGTGTTCACAAAAACCAATGTTGAGCGGTGCTGCTGGACCAACTCGCAGATGCGGTCGTAAATCTCATCCCAGAGTTCGTTGCTGGCAACGGGGCCAAGCTCCTGACCCGGGACTTCGATTGCAAGATCCATCTGTCGTTTGTGGCCGATGTTGACCACCACAGGATCAGGACGATGATTGCCGGTAAGAAAGTGGGCGACGGTTTCAATCGGCTTCTGCGTGGCAGAAAGACCGATGCGCACAGCACGATTCACCGTCAATGCGTCCAGCCGCTCGAGTGAAAGAGTGAGGTGTGCACCACGCTTGTCATCGGCCACGGCATGGATTTCGTCCACGATGATCGTATTTATGTCGGTAAGAATACCGCGGCTTTTCTGCGCCGTGAGCAGGATGTACAAAGATTCCGGGGTGGTCACCAGGATGTGAGGAGGCCGCTTAAGCATCCGCACTCGGTCCTGCGTCAACGTGTCGCCGGTGCGGACGGCTGCGCGAATTTCCGGCATTAACAGGCCTTTTTCGCCGGCAAGTGTTGTGATTTCGCCAAGTGGGCCTTCCAAGTTCTTCTGGATGTCATTGCCCAGGGCCTTTAGCGGCGAAATGTAAAGGATCTCGGTGCGGTCTGTAAGATCGCCACTCAGCGCCTTGCGAACCAGGCGGTCAATGCAGATCAGGAAGGCTGCCAGCGTTTTGCCGGACCCTGTAGGCGCTGAAATGAGCGTAGTGCGACCGGCAAGGATGTGCGGCCAGCCCTGCTCCTGCGGTTCAGTAGGCGTACCGAATTTATTGATGAACCATTCCTGCACCAGGGGGTGGGCCCAGGCCAAGGATTCCGGGACAGGGGAAAGCATCTACAGATTATAACAGTTTCGTTAAAGATTCGCTAAGTGAATCCCATTTGTTCAAAGTTTGTTTTATTGAGCAGGCCAACACTGGGCAGTTAGTGCCCGAGGCGGCGAGCCTTCAATTCTCGACTGTTATCGTACTCAATTCTGCATTAAAGAAAGTCAACGTCACCATTCCTCCCTCTCGTACATTGAGCACAAGTGGCGGGCGAAAACAGACAATGCATTCGCCATTTTTATGACGTACACTCGGGTATACGATGCCTGCCGAACCGAGGGTTAGCAATTGATGGCCCAGGGCCTGTGAAGTATGGTAAGTGTCCGGATTCGCATCCAGGTAGTCGATGAAATCCGGATCGTTCCGAATATCATGAAACTGGTGCCGGAAATCAGCTAGATAGTCTATGTAAGGAGATGTTTCTTCCTCTTTCCATCCGATCTCCTTCAACTCCGCTGATTTGTGAAAGGCCACTTCCTTTTGTGCAGTCGCCATCTTGAAGGCCGCATACCAAGCCCCCCGTGCCGGACTGTTGAATCGTCCTCCAGACGGGTTAGCATGCGTGAAAGATGCATTCACTATATGTGCGAGGCGAAAACCGGAAACCAGCTCGATCGCCGTAATCCCAGGCAATCTCCCGCTCTCGCCGAGCAGCCGTTCATTTGTAGCACCTTCGAGTTCGGTCAGGTCCTTGAACAGATCATCATCACCCTCAGCAAGAAGGCTCAGTACCGGTCTGCCACGGTCACTGTAACGATAAGGGATAAGACGGTGAGTTCCGTTGCCTTCTAAATCGACCAGCTTTGGAGATTTCATCTGCCGCCACGGCGCGCATCCAGCACCTGTCGCACCCTGCTAAAAGCAGGTATGCCGCCCTTCTTGAGGTAACTAAGTGGGGAATCTCCTCCAAACATCGGATTTGTGTTCGGTAGAGTCATCCAAGCATCTGCAAGCTTTGCGCTATAAAGAATGTTCAGTGCCTTGTAGATTCCAATCAAAAGCGAAATTCGCGTTAGCTGGTCTGTACTGAGTGTTTTTGTAGTGCGGCCTTTCAACGCATAGAAGCTTCCACCTGAGATGCCGCCAAGCAACTCTCTTGTGTCTTCATCCCGTAATTTCCAATGTTCTGCTATCCGGAATAGCCCCTTGATTGCAGCTGGACTGAGCCGCGTTCGATTTTCTTTTTTAGATAAATCGACAGCGATATCCCACGAGAAACCGACGACGGGTTGCTGCACAGTAGCCATGGCCTTAATCTCCAAATATGATGGAATTTTACTCCAAATTTGATGGAAGGCAAGATCTTTTGGTTGGCTTCGTAAGCGGCTGACTTTTAAGAGCATTCAGTCGATAATCTGTAATTCGCAGGTTCAAGCTCCTTCAATAATTCCGATACTTTACTTCTTCGCCGCAACAGCTTCTTGCTGTGCGCGATAGGCGGGAACAACAAGCGCTTCTTCAACCGTAGGTATCTTCCAGTCAAGCAGCTTCGCCCGCCACTCTTCCGCCGGAGCCTTGGCGTGAGACTTCTCATAGGCCGTCACCAGCAGCTTCATCGACATCGGGTTCATGAAGTCCTGCTCAAGCTGCGCGGCGGCGTCACGGTATTTCTTCTGGGCCAGCAGCAACGTGCCAGCGGCCCCGCTGTAAGTTCTTTGAATGCTGATGGAGCCTGAGCCGGCCATTTTCTGCAGTTCAGCCAGTAGCTTCTGCGCGGTAACCTGGTCCTTGCGGGCAATGGCATGTTCCAGCCGGACGCGCAAAATGCGCGCCAGCTCGTCGTCCAGGTCGGCCTGGGCGACCGCGTCTTTGTTGGCCGCCAGCACTGACTCGGCCTGGGCCAACTCCTTCTTGGCCGTATCGTGATCGGTCTGGTACATGGCCATGATGCGATAGGCGCGCGCTTCCCATACCCATTGTCCCATGGCGTGGGCGCTCTCCGCGGCCTGGCGGTAGGCCCTGTCGGCGTCGTCATATTTTTGCTCGCGTAGGTAAGTCATGGCTGATTTCTGCAGATATTCAGCTTTCAGTCCGTTGCCGGGAGCTTCCTGGATGGCCTTGGCATACTCCGTACGCGCACGTTCTTCCTGGCCCATCAGCGCGTATGTCTCGCCCAGCTCTTTCTGGGATATATAAAAGGTCGGATCGATCTTCAGCGCGATGTGGTACTGCTCCAGCGCATCATCAAACCGTCCTGAGAGGCGCAGCATCTCGCCGTAAGAATCATGCGGGTTGGGCTCATTAGGAAGAAGCTTTACGTACTTCTCCATGGCTTCAATGGCCTTGTCATACTCGCGGCTGCGCGAGTACAGATACCCCAGCTGGTTGTAGGCGGTCGCGTAGGAAGGGTCATCTTCCAGCGCCTCCAAAGTAAAGGTCTTGGAGCGCTCGTACTCGTCGAGTTTGTAAAGCCAGTATCCGATGAGAAAGTTCAGCCGCTTGTCATGCGGATACGCCTGCGCCACATCGTTCATGGCCTGGATGCCTTCCACGTAATTGTTCTCATGCACGCCGGCCATCCAGCGGACCATCGACTGCTCTGCCGGAGTGATGGAGTTCAAAAGGGCCTTGGCTTTGGCGCGATCCTGGCTCTCTTCAGCTGGATCAGTGGTCGTAAAGCAAATCCATGTGTAAGCCAGCGCGAATTTCGGATCGAGCGCCACCGCTTCACGCCAGTCACGGAGGGCAAAATTCCAGCGATGATTCTCATAATGGACCATGCCGGTCTCAAAGTATCGCGCTGCGGCCGCCGATGACGTAGTGACGGGAAACTTCTGAGCTTTGCTTTTGCCGGGCGAGGTCTTATCCGTGGTCTTGGCTGTGGTTTGGGGGTGCGCCGCGGTAACAGTCGCAGCCAGAAAGAACGCAAACATCAAGCGTGGCAATAGCATAGGACTCCCTGCGGTATTGGAGCCCAGTTTGCACTCCGGCCACAACATGACGGTGGTAATCGAGTCCGGGTGACTCTCTTGATGCCCGAATTTTTGGGGCTTTTAATCCCCGGCTTCAATAGTCCGGCGGGTAATTTTCCGGCCCGCAACCAATTTCCTGTTCCATATCAGTGACTTAGCGTGTCGCAGTTGGTATTACGACCCATTGGACGAAAAAACATGTACCTCAGTAACTGAACGGGGAGAAGACATCCAGCATCTCACGTTTTAAGCTACTTCTTGTTGAGCCACTGTTCCGGTCGTCTGTAGAGCTGTATTGCCACTTCTTCCGATGTCTAGGGTGTCCAAATACTTGCAAAGCAAGGATTAGACAATGGAAGATCTCTCAGATCAGATTGAAAACATTACTCAAGAACTTAAGGCCCTACATGTGAAGTTGCGTTGGTCCACGTTTCAGGACGCCGATTCCGGCGATCAAGACCGCATCTTGAACAATTTGTTGAATGCGGGATTGGGCCATGACTTAAAGAAGGCTGTTGACCTTCTCAGCCAGTTTTTGTGGTGCTATATCGAATCCGCCGCGGCACGAATGAATGCGGATGGGATTGATCACGCGCAGCAAAGCCTCCGCTTGTGCCAGGTCACGGAGATGCTCCGGCTTCTCCACCATTCAGCGTGTCCGCTCAAGGAGTCTTTGGCTTCAATTGAACAAGCAACCATGGCGGTAGCCCGTAATGCGGAGCTAGCCGGCATGCAACATCCATTAACCATGGAGAAGACTGCCTAGAGTCAGACCAGACTCCTCCCCCCAAGAGTCCACTAGATGACAACGGCTGCGCCCAGCGCAGCCGTTTCTTCTTTCAATCTGTGGTTCGTCGCTGCTATTTATCTTTATCTTCTTCCATGTCGAAAACGTGAACCAT
>JBAVUZ010000862.1:0-4478 GCA_049697035.1 Candidatus Angelobacter sp.
TCAAAGTCGCTGGAACGCGCAAGGGAATTACCGCGCTGCAAATGGACATCAAGGTGATGGGCATTACGTCCAAGATCATGCATGAGGCGATGGAGCAGGCAAAGCGCGGGCGCTTGTACATCCTGGACAAGATGGAAGGCACGATTACCACTGGACGCGAAAATATTTCCAGCTTTGCGCCGCGCATTTACACGCTGCAGATTCCGGTGGACAAAATCCGCGACCTGATTGGGCCGGGCGGAAAGATGATCCGCAGCATTATTGAAGAAACCGGCGTGAAGATTGACGTTGACGATAGCGGCAGAGTGAATGTTGCGTCGAATGACGGGCCGAGTGCTCAGCGCGCGATTCAACGCATCAACGATCTCACGGCGGTGCCGGAAGTCGGCAAGACGTACCTGGGCAAAGTGGTGCGGCTGGCCGAGTTTGGCGCGTTCGTCGAAATCATTCCGGGAACCGATGGCCTGCTGCACATCAGCGAAATTGCTGAACATCGCGTGAAAGAAGTGAAAGACGAACTCAAGGAAGGCGACCAGGTGCTGGTGAAAGTCCTGGGGATTGAAGGGAACCGCATTAAGCTGAGCCGCAAGGCCATTCTGCGCGAGCAGCGCGCAAAAATGGGCGGCGGTGACGGCGAAAGTCCAGCCGGCGGCGGGCATTCAGGTGAGGGTTCGGGCGGCGGAGGCGGGGAACGCAGCGAGCGTCCTCCTGCTCAGCCGCGCGGCGAAGGCGAAGAAACTATAACCTTCGAAGGCGGCGGCGACTTCAACGATGATGAAGGCGGCGAACCGAACTTTAATCGCGAAGAGGCAAACCGTGAAACTGTAGCCGCAGGTAGGCCGGAACGTCCAAGAGGCGATCGTCCTCACGGCGGAGGTGGGGATCGGGGAGGCCGTGGCGGCAGGCATCGTCGTGGAGGTTCTGGAGGCGGCCGCGGTCCGAGAGGCGGCGGCGATCGTGGTCCTCGTGGCGGCGGTGGTGATCGCGGCAACCGCTAAAACAGCAATTCGCCATTAGCAAAAATAGCAATTAGCCTCTGAGTAGCGATCACCGCTCTCAAACGGCCGATTGCTTTTTTGCTTTTGTGGCGATGGATTCTTCGCAAAAGATATCACGGAACGTCGCGGCATTCTCACCGCTGCCAATCACAAAGGCTAATTGCCAACTGCTAATTGCTAATGGCTGGCCTACGCCGTCGTCCCCGCTCCGTGGCACTTCTTGTATTTTTTCCCTGACCCGCAAGGACACGGATCATTTCTCCCCACCTTCGCTTGTCCGCGCACGACTTGTTGCGGCGCAGTGTTGCCATTCGATCCCGCCATGCGCGCCTGCTCCAGCTCTTTCTTTTTGCGACGTTGAAACTGCGCTTCCAGATCGTCCATCGATGTCGAAGCGCGTTTCCTCGGCGGCGGCAATTGCTGCTGCGGCTGATCGCCATTCGATTCATCCACCGCCACCGCTGCCTGCGCAACGGGCGCATCCATAATCTGCATGTGGAAGAGATACCGCACCGCGTCCTGTTGCGACTTCTGCATCATCTCTTCAAACATGTCAAACGACTCGCGCTTGTACTCCACCAGCGGATCGTGCTGCCCATACCCGCGCAGCCCGATTCCTTCTTTCAGATGGTCCATGTTGAGCAGGTGGTCTTTCCACAGCGTGTCCAGAACGCTCAGCATGATCATGCGTTCGTGGTAACGCATCGCGTCGGCGCCAATTGTTTTTTCCTTGGCGTCATAAAGTTCTTTCAGCTTCTCAAAAATCTGGTCGCCCAATTCCTGACGATTGAGCTGTCCGGCGTCAATGCCTTGTTTCTCCATCTCCAGGCCAAACTGTTCGATCAAATATTTGTTCAGGCCTTCGATGTCCCACTGGTCGGCATGAACATTGCGTGGCGCAAACTTATCCAGCGCTTCTCCCACCATCGTCGCAACGTAATCTTCCAGAATCAAATCTTTCTGGTCGATGCCGGAAAGCAATTCCTTGCGCAGACCATAGACTGCTACGCGCTGTTTGTTCATTACATCGTCATATTCCAGCACGTGTTTGCGCGATTCAAAATTCTGGGCTTCCACCGCTTTTTGCGCGGTCTCAATGCGGCGTGAAATCATCTTCGATTCAATCGGCACGCCTTCTTCCATGCCCAGGCGCTGCAACAGCGTTGAGACCCACTGCTTGGCAAAGATGCGCATCAGGTCGTCTTCCAGTGACAGATAAAACCGCGACGATCCCGGATCGCCCTGCCGTCCCGCGCGTCCGCGCAGCTGGTTATCAATGCGTCGCGCTTCGTGGCGCTCTGTTCCCAGAATGTGCAGCCCGCCCACGCTCACCACTTTCTCGTGCTCCGCGTCAGTCTCTTTCTTGTACTTGTTAAAAGTGTCGTTCCATTTGTCGGCCGGACACTTGTACTCCTGCCCGTTGTAATAAAAGACGATGTTCTCTGACGTGTCCTGCTCCAGCACCACTTCGCCGCCGGCCGTGCGCAGTTGTTGCGCAATGCCTTTTTTCACCATCTCCTGGCGCGCCATAAATTCGGCATTGCCGCCCAGCAGAATATCGGTGCCGCGGCCCGCCATGTTCGTGGCGATCGTGACCTGGTTCATGCGGCCCGCTTGCGCCACAATTTCAGCTTCTTTCTCGTGAAACTTGGCGTTCAGCACCACATGCTTCACGTTTTTCTTCTTCAACAGGTCGGAAATGCGTTCTGATTTTTCAATCGACGTGGTGCCCACCAGCACCGGTCTGCCTTCCACCGCAATCTTCTGGATCTCGTCCGCCACGGCGTAATATTTTTCTTTCTCCGTGCGATAAACAACGTCCGGATTCTCCTTGCGCAGCATTACGCGGTTCGTGGGGATCACCACAACCTGCAGCTTATAAATACTGTCAAACTCGGCCGCCTCGGTTTCCGCCGTTCCGGTCATGCCCGCCAATTTTTTATACAGGCGAAAATAATTCTGGAACGTGATCGTGGCCAGCGTCTGCGTTTCGCGCTCCACCTTCACGCCTTCTTTGGCCTCAATCGCTTGGTGCAGACCGTCAGACCAGCGCCGTCCCGGCATCAAGCGGCCGGTGAACTCGTCAACAATCAGCACTTCGCCATCTTTCACCACGTACTCAACGTCCTTGCGATACATGGCGTGGGCCTTCACCGCGGTTTCAACGTGGTGCTTCATCGCCCAGTTTTCCGGATCGGAAATATTGTCGATCCCCAGCAGGCGCTCTACCTTGTCCCAGCCCTCGTCGGTGATCATCGTGTTCTTGTGCTTTTCATCCACCACAAAGTCACCGGTATATTCCTTGGGCTCTCCCGGCGGTTTTTCGATCTCCTCGCCCTTCACCAGGTTGGGGACAACGCGGTTCGCCTTCTCGTATTTGTCGGTCGACTCATCACTCTGCCCGCTGATGATCAGCGGCGTTCTGGCTTCGTCAATCAGGATCGAATCGACTTCGTCCACAATGCCGAAGTTGTGCCCGCGCTGCACGCACTCGGCCAGGTCAAATTTCATGTTGTCGCGCAGGTAGTCAAAGCCAAATTCGTTATTCGTGCCGTAGGTCACGTCGGCCGCATAGGCTTCGCGGCGCTCATCGTCGTCCAGATCATGCACAATCACGCCCACGCTCAGCCCCAGAAAGCGATAGAGTTTGCCCATCCACTCTGAGTCGCGTTTGGCCAGGTAGTCGTTCACCGTCACCACATGCACGCCGTCGCCGCTCAAGGCATTCAGGTAAACCGGCAGGGTCGCCACCAGCGTTTTGCCTTCACCGGTCTTCATTTCGGCAATCTTGCCCTGGTGCAGCACCATGCCGCCGATTAACTGAACGTCAAAGTGGCGCATGTTCAGCACACGCTGGCCGCCTTCGCGGGCCACGGCAAACGCTTCCGGCAGTATCTCGTCCAGCGCCTGGTTGCGCGCTTCAATCCGCCGCTTGGTCCACTCTTCAATGTGGCCGCGGATGTCCTGGTCAGGCGCGGTCTTCATCTCCGCGTTCAGCCGGGTGATCTCGTTGTCCGCTTCTTGCGTCCGCTCCTTAATGCGCGCGCGGAACTCCGCCGTCTTGGCGCGAAGCTGCTCGTCCGTAAGCTGCTTCATCTGCGGCTCAAGGGCGTTCATTTGGTCAATCTGCGGACGCATCCGCTTGATCTCGCGTTCGTTACTGGTGCCAAAAACCTTGGCTAGTGCTTTTCCTATCAAGTGTGGTTTTCCCTTAGAAGTTACTCGGTTGTCAGGACAAAGTTACTCAAATTTAAGCCTAACATATTGGATGAGGCTGGCCCCTTACGCGGTTCTGGCGATGTCTGTCTCTCCTGACACCGAGTCTCCCGATCTGTGACGTCCGCGTTTCAAGACTTTGTTTTTCCACTTTTCACCGATGTTTGGCAATTCTTGATCCGTCTGATTCATGTTCATCCGTGGTAAGGTTTTCAGGCTTTGCCTCTCTCGTTGCCGATGTCCGATAACGGTGTAAAACGCTGT
>JBAVUZ010000863.1:0-12773 GCA_049697035.1 Candidatus Angelobacter sp.
CCTCTAGCTTACTAATTTAAAACCATCGCAAAACGATGAATGCCAATGCTCTGAGATTTAGACGTTGATTGCAGAACTTTATGGCTCTTCAATTTAAGATGCTTCGCCGATCACAGATGACGGTTGAAGAACTCCAGCGTGCGCTGCCGCGCCAGCTTCGCCGACTCTGGGTCAAAGTCCTTGCGCTGATCGCAATTGAAGCCGTGGCCCGCGGCGTATAAGAATATCGGCAGGTCAGGATGGGCTATCCTGATCTTTTCGATTTCTGCAGGACCAATGTGAGGATCTTTGGCTCCGAAATGCATCATCACTGGACAGTGCGGCGTCTCCGAAGCGGTCGCCGCAATCTGCCCACCGTAATAGCACACTGCCGCAGCCGGGTTGAGACGAGTGGCGCCGAGCCACGCCAGACTGCCTCCGAAACAAAATCCCAGCACGCCAACTTTCAGCTTGCTCCATTCCGATCTGGCATGGCTGATTGAAGCCGCAACGTCCAATAACGCTGAGTCCATGCCGATCTGCCGCGCTGCTTTCATTCCCTGCGCGGTATCAGGCGGGTTATAGCTAAGTTCAAGGTTGCGCTGCACGCGATCAAACAGCGCCGGAGCAATAACGTGATAACCCTGACTGGCGTAGTCATCGGCAACGGAGCGTATGTGGCTGTTCACGCCAAAGATTTCCTGGACCAGAACAATCGCGCCGCGCGCTGGGCCCTGGCTTTCGGCAAAGTATGCGTCAAGTTCGTGACCATCGGCGGCCTTTAATTTTATTTTTGTGCTCATTTTGTTACTTATGAATGTGAAGCAGGAAGTTTCTCCGTTGCGTCCAGCACCTGCGCCATAAAGTCCACCAGTTGCCATTGCTGCTGCCATGTAACTTTGTTTCCCATATCCACGTGGACCAGCGCGGAACTGATCAATGAAGCCTTGAGTTCAGCGGCGGGCACATCCTTTGCCAGCCACAACGTTTCCGACGCTGGAATAACGGTGTCTCCCGCGCCATGCAGCAAAAACACTGGCGTGTGCAGCTGCGCCAGATGCGCGTGCGGCGAAACCGCCTCCATCTCCTCTTTATGCAGCGTGATCTCTCTTAGTAGCGCCACCCGCAACTGGTCGCGATGATGAAGAAGGAGGTCCAGTTCATGCTTTCCTTCAGGACTCAATGCCGCTGCTGTTTTCATGGCTTCCGGCTGTTCCCACAACCATTGCCGCAACGCTTCGCGCGCAATCGGAATATCCCCGGACGAAAAAAAATCTTCCAGGTGCGAGTACGCTAAAACCAAAGCGCCATACTCATGGGCCTGCAGCGGAGTCTCAACGCCATCGGGACTCGTGATTACATTGGCGGCAAAAAATCGTGCCACGCGGGTCATGTCGTCGTGAGCGCCAATCGCCGCCACGAATCCCATGCTGTCGGTAAATTCTTTGCGGTCAGCCGCAAGCAAGGCAAGTCCGCCGGCAAAGCTGAGCCCCATCACTCCTACTTTGCGCCGCATCCGCGTGCTCAAGGCCACCGCCGAATCGCCGATGATATCAATGGTCCTAGCCGTTACGCGATAATCCGCCAGGTCCTGCAACTCCGGAGTCATGACCAGCACTCCCGCGCCAGCGAGCGCCCGCGCCAGGTTCCACATTCGTGGATCGTCGATTCCCAAATGATGAACGCCGTGCAATAGCACCACGCCGCCGGGATCCTGAACGTCCTGTGGAGTGTACATCCGATAGCGAAGCGGGCCGTGAGGAGTGAGAGCATAGCCGTCTTGCTCTTTGAACGAATGATCAGCGAAGCGGGCCGGCAATCCCTGCGCGTGCGCGTCAGAAAATCGCAGCAGGAGTGACATGGCGCGCAGGTGCGCCCCAACAGGATGCAGCAGAACAGCCCCGGTCAGGACGATCGAGGCCACCAGCACAAACAGGAAAATAAAAACTCTTTGCCTGCGTGTGAATCTTGCCACTTTAGATCTCCAGGATGACCGGCATAATCAGCGGCCGCCGCGCTGTGGTCTTCACGATAAACCGCTTCAGGTCAGCGCGGATTTTTTCCTTGATCACGCCATAGTCGGCCTTTTCTTCGGCGGTTGAGCCATCCAGCGTGGCGGAAACAACTCGCCGTGCTTCGCGCACAAAGCCCTCTTCTGATCCCGCGGCAAACCCGCGCATCACGATTTCCGGAATCGATTCCACCGTGCCCTTCAGTTTGTTGATGGCGATGATCGGAAGCACAAAGCCATCCTCACTCAAATGGCGGCGGTCCTTAATGACCAGATCTTCCACCACGTCCGTGCGCGATCCGGAATCAATGCAGATGCGGCCAACGGTGACTTTATCGAGCTTGCGCGCGCCCAATTCATCAAACTCCAGCACGTCGCCGCTCTCCAGCATCATCACGTGGCCCACGGACCCATGCATTGAACGCGCCATATCGGCCTGAATTCGCAATTGACGGTATTCACCATGGATGGGAATAAAATATTTTGGCTTCACCAGGTTCATAATGAGCTTTTGTTCTTCCTGGCTGGCGTGGCCGCTTACGTGGACCGGCGGATTGGAGCCATCGTCGTAAATCACGTCGGCTTCGCGGCGGAAAAGATGGTCGATCATCCGGTAAATGCCTTTTTCATTTCCGGGAATGATGCGGGACGAAAGCACCACGGTGTCGCCTTTTTCAATCCGTGCATGCTTGTGGTTGTCCACCGCCGCGCGCGAAAGCGCCGACATAGGCTCGCCCTGCGTGCCGCTGATCATCACGCAGACCTGCTGCGGCGCGTAATCTTTGATCTGGCCGGGATGGATCAGCAATCCTTCAGGAACATCAATGTAGCCCAGGTCCATGGCAATCTCTGAAGCTTCAGTCATTGACCGGCCCACCAGCGCGATCTTGCGCTTATACTCCCGCGCCATCTCAAACGCCAGCTTGATGCGATGAATCGAGGAGGAGAAGCAGGAGATGAAGAGACGGCGATCAGCGCGGGCAAAAATTTCATCAAATTTGCCGCGTACCGCGCGCTCGCTGGGCGTATAGCCGCGACGCTCGGCATTGGTTGAATCCTGCAACAGCGCCAGCACATTGCCTTCTTTGCCGTATTCGGCGAATGTATGCAGGTCAAACAGACGAGTGTCAGTGGGTGTGGGGTCAACCTTGAAATCGCCGGTGTGGATCACAACTCCCAGCGGTGTGTGAACGGCAAGCGCGACGCAATCCACCAGGCTGTGCGTGACCTGTATGGGATTGATGGTGAATGGCCCAAGATTGAAGCGTGAGCCGGCGCGGATCTCGCGCAGATCAGAATCCTCAAGCAGGCCGTGCTCTTCCAGCTTGTTTTCCACCAGAGCCAGCGTGAACTCGGTGCCAAAGACCGGAACGCTTAACTCCGTAAGCACCCAGGGCAGGGCTCCAATGTGGTCCTCATGCCCGTGGGTCAGCACGATTCCGCGCACTTTATCGCGGTTGTGCAGCAGATAGGTAATATCCGGAACAACGATATCCACCCCGAGCAATTCGGATTCGGGGAACATAAGGCCGGCATCGATGACGATTATGTCGTCGCCATAGCGCACGGCCATGCAGTTCATTCCGAATTCGCCGAGGCCGCCAAGGGGCACAAGATGGAGTTTATGCGAGGGCATGGTCAACAGATGATGCTATCAGAAAGGATGTACGCGGTTCGCGGCGCCGAGACGGGTCCGCGAAGAACGGACCGACGAAGCACGCCTAAGTTTTCGCGACCATGGCGGTTATTGTGCCATAGCATCCATCACCGTGGGCGATGGAGTCTCAGTCCCCAGCTCGCCTTCCCATCGCGCCACTACGGCGCTGGCCAGGCAGTTGCCCAGGACGTTGGTCGCCGTTCGCGCCATATCCATGAACTGGTCAATCCCCAGAATCACCAGTACCGGCCAAACCGGCAAGTGGAAGGAATCAAGGGTTCCCAGCAGGATCACCAGCACGGCACGCGGAACGCCGGCCACTCCCTTGCTGGTTACCATGAGGGTGAAGACCATGATGAGCTGCTGGCCGAAGCTGAGATGAATTCCCGCCGCCTGGGCCACAAAGATGGAAGCGAGTGACAAATACAGCGTGCTGCCGTCCATGTTGAAGCTGTACCCGGTAGGCAGAACAAAAGCCACGATCTGCTTCGGCACGCCAAAGGCTTCCATGTTTTCCAGCGCGCGGGGCAGGGCCGCCTCAGAACTGGCGGTTGCAAAAGCGATGGAAAACGGTTCGGCCACGGCGCGGACAAAGCGTCTTACAGGAAGTCGCGCGATCAAGGCAATCGGCAGCAGAACGCCCAGCACGAACACAATCAAAGCGGCGTAAAGCGTGAGCAGCAGCTTGACCAGGTTGCCCATCACGCCGAAACCCATGGTGCCCACCGTGTATGCCATCGCCCCAGCCACGCCAATGGGCGCAAACAGCATGACAATGTTGGTGAACTTGAACATCAGTTCGGAGAGGCTCTCGCAAAAGGCCAGCATGGGACGGCGCTTCTCTTCGCCAATCTGGGCCAGCGCAATTCCGAAGATCACGCTGAAAACCACGATTTGCAGTATCTGGCCTTCAGCCACGGACTTGGCTATGTTTTCAGGAAAAATGTGCAGGACAATGTCAGTCCACTTCTGTGATGGCGCCGCGACAGCGGCAGAGGCCGCTCCGGCGCTGGGCTGCGGAACTCCCACCCCAGCCTGCGTAAGATTGATTGCTCCCAGCCCGATGAACAGCGCTACCGTGGTGACGAGCTCGAAATAGAGCAGGGCCTTGATGCCCATGCGCCCCACCTGCTTCAAGTTGGAATGGCTGGCGATCCCCACCACCAGCGTGCTGAAGATCAGCGGGGCAACAATCGTCTTGACCAGCTTGAGAAAGATACCGCTCAGGACCTGAAGATTTGCCGCTGAATTGCCCAGGTCATGGCCAAGTTCCGCACCCACCAGCATGCCGGCAAAAATCCACGGCGTAAGCAAGCGGCGAAAAAAGGAGTAAGCGCACAGGGCCGCAATCGCAGCCCAGCGAACCCCTGCCTGCAGATAAGGATGGATGACCACTCCGCTATAGTGGGCAATAGCCCACAAAACAGCCGCGATGCCGGCCAGCGCCAGGGATGCCAGTAGAAATCTGTTCTGCAAACTTTTCATTGAAAAGCCTTTGTGCTATCTGCTCTTGCGGCAAGTCTCATTATCTCAATGGCGCTCAAGCCCTTTCCCCGCAAAAACCCAATGTTGCTCATCGCTGCCCGGCCTGAATAAACGCCAGTGTTCACCGTCTAGAGAGTCGTTGGGAAATATCTGCAAGGTGAGACCGCCTTCCAGCAGCAATGCAAGCTCTCCAGCCTGTCCCGCCTCAACCCGCTGGACAACAAACTGGTTTGCACCGCCTGCAAACAACTGGGCCAGCAATTCGTCACACCGGTTGGCCCCTTGCACATCCCAGTTAAACCCCTTGGGAATCTCATCTTTTTGGTCCCGATATCCGCGCGGGTAGTACAAGTCGCGATTGCCTACCACGACCTTTTCATCTTGTACAAAACGCCACGCGCATTGCACGTGCAAGGCGTATTCTCCAACCTCCCTGGGTTCGCCGCGAAAATCCTTGATGATTTGGCGTTGACCGAAAGCTAACCACATCAGGTCGGCGGCCCTTCCCGCATCCCACAGAGGCTGTCCAACAAGAGGGGTCATTACATTCTCAATCTGTTGTTGGATTGAGAGAGGATCATTCATGCAAACGACCCGCTCGTCTGACCCGCCATCTGTTCTTCAGGGCCTCCGCGTCTCGGTGGTGCACTTTGTTTTGCGCAGAGATCACCGCAGCAAGTCCTCCAACTCAATCGAGCCCTGGGTCTTGTCGTCGCGGTATTTCACGATCACAGGAGTATAGAGTGACAGTCCCCATTCGGCAGCTTTTCCTTTGGTGATGGCGCGCGATCCCGGCACCACGACAGCGTTTTCCGGAATCGTCAGAGGTTTGTCGGCGGACGAACGATAAACCTGTTCACGCACGATGTCATAAACCGGCGTGGCGCGGGTAAGAATTACTCCTGCGCCCAGTACCGCGCCGCTGCGTACCTGCGTTCCCTCGTAGACGCCGCAATTTCCGCCGACCAGAACGTCATCTTCAATAATCACCGGCGATGCTCCCACCGGCTCCAGCACGCCGCCAATCTGCGCGGCCGCGCTCAGGTGCACGTGTTTCCCAATCTGCGCGCAGGAGCCGACCAGAGCATGCGAATCGATCAGCGTGGCTTCGTCCACATACGCACCCACGTTAACGTACATCGGCGGCATGCAAATCACACCGGGAGCGATATAAGCGCCGCTGCGGATTGACGATCCGCCGGGCACCACGCGCACACGGTCTGACAGGCCGAAACGACGTGGGGGAAAAGTATCCTTATCAACGAAGCTCAACACTCCGCTGCCGGACTCTTCCAGATCGCCCAGACGAAAGCCCAGCAGGATTCCCTGCTTCACCCAGGCATTCACGCGCCATTGACCCTCAACCTTCTCGGCGGCACGGACTTCGCCGCGAGTAAGCGCTTCATGAAATTCCCCGAAAGCATGCCGTGCATGCACCGCCACTTCCGGAGGCAGTGCGCCCTTGGCATAGAGCCGCTCAATTTCTGCGCGTAAAATATCCATTTTTGTATGCCGCTGGAACCCCAGCCCCTGGGGCGTTTCCATCCAAGGTCTGGAGTTTAAATGAGCAAGAGCGGAGTATAACTGCAACAAGTTTGGTCAGCAAACGCCTTGCTTTCAACCTGCTGATCTGCATCTTAATGAAGGATGTCACGGATTCTTTATGTCGCCTATCCGCTGCTCCAGGTTCATGACGAGTCAGCGGGTGGCGCGGAACAAATTTTGTGGACGCTTGAGCGTGAAATGGCCCGCAGCGGCACACATACCACAACCGTCGCCGCGTCAGCGGGATCACGCGTGAGTGGTGAGTTGTCCTCCACCGGCGAACCCTGCACGCAGATTGACGATTATGAGAGGCGGCGCGACGAGCATGAAGACCGCGTGATTGATTTTGTGCGTCGGCGGGGCCGCGAGGGCAATGCGTTCGATCTTATCCATGACCATTCCGGCAGTTTCTGGAAGCGAGCCACTGAAATCGATGCGCCTGTGCTCGCCACGCTGCACCTGCCGCGCAGTTTCTATCCGGCAGGAAGTTTCGTTGTTGTTCCAGCCAATGTGAGTTTCAACTGCGTGTCGGATTCGCAGGCACGCAGCTTCGCCGGTCTCAATGAACTGGCCGGCGTGGTTCCGAACGGGATCGCGCTGGATTCTTTTGAGGCTGCAGCCGATGTTGCGCAGGATGGCGACCGCCAGGGGCTGCTTTGGCTGGGACGCATCTGTGAAGAAAAAGCGCCGCATCTGGCGCTGGACATCGCCAAGCGTGCGGGTTTGCCGATCACCATCGCGGGGCAGATCTATCCGTTTTCTTATCACCAGCAGTATTACGAGTGGGAAGTGGTTCCGCGGCTTCGAGCCATGCCGAACGCAAGGTTCATCTCCGCCCCGTCGGCAGACTTGAAGCGGCGCTTGCTGCGCGAGTCACAGGCCCTGTTGATTACCAGTCTGGCGGAAGAAACCAGCTCTCTTGTTGCGATGGAAGCGGCGGCCTGTGGAACTCCCGTAGTTGCTTTCCGCAAAGGCGCGCATGCCGAGGTCGTGAAAGACGGCATAACGGGCTTGCTGGTGGAAGATGCTGCCCAGGCTGTGCCGGCCGTGCAGAAGATTTCCAGCATCGACCACAAAACTTGCGTGCGGCACGCTCAGAAAAACTTTAGTGCGGCAGTAATGGCTGAAAGATATTCCTCACTCTATGAACGGCTTGCCAATCCTGGGAAGGTCCTCCGATTTGCTGAAGAGACAGCCTTAGGACTTTTTTCGTAGCCCGCTGTGATCCTGAAGAAAGTCATTGAAGCGGCTGCAAAGTTAAAAATCTTTGCAAGAAACTTTTCCTGCGGCGATCTTCCCAATGAGGGATGTTCTCCTAGGTGGGTAAGCCCTCTGGACACGGACGCCGGGAAAAGAATTTTGACCTCTTTCCCCCGACGGCCGTGTCCGGAGGCGATGCATGAGCGGCTGCGCTAAACGGCGTGGCCGCTCTTTTTTGCAGAGTGCAGAGCGCCACCCCTAGCTAAACATCTTCTGGTAATGGCGATACCAGTTGCTTTGAAAGAGTCCGGCGGGATCGTATTGCGTCTTGAGCTTCAGGAACTGCTCAAACTGCGGATAGCAGGCCTCCACCTGTCGCCGCTCAGCGAATCGGTGATACGTAAGGTAGTAGCTGCCATTGTGTTTGATGGCCAAATCGATGAGCGAACGGAAGCTGCGCGCCGCGTTCTCAATTCCCAATGAGTCATGCGTCACGTGCAGATTGAAAACCACGCAGGCGTAGCGGTCTTTGGCCCAGGGCATAAAGCTCTCGTCGTCGCGCTCAATCAGCCGCACCACGCCATAGATCACGTTGGCATGCTCGCGGCGCAAAGTCTGCGCGGCCTCATCCATAAAATCCATCAGCGCCGATCGCGGCACGTCAATTTCCGTAATCATCTCCGTGGCCGGCACGCGAACGTGCATCCGGCGATCGACATCTTCATGGTAGTTGTCCAGATAGTTGCCGAAGAGCTGCGAGTCCGACCAATAAACCTGCCCAGAGGTTTGCGAATATCGCGAGCCATAAATCTCAAAGGCGCGGCGCTTATAGACATGCACGTAGTAAGTGAGCTTGGCCCAGTCTTCAGGGCTGAAGCGTGTTGGGTGCTCGGTAATAGGTGTGCTGTCCGGCACGGGCTGATAGCAGGAAAAAACGCCGCGGTGCAGGAAGCTGGGCCGCCCACTATCGATGGCAAACTGGAAATCGCCATAGAGATAGCCGTCACGGAGGCGCTGCTCAAACGCGTCTGGAATGTCTTTGAGGTCGTGAATCTCCACGATCCTCCGCACTTTCACGCGGCGGCGCAACCGCAGCTTTACGGACGTAATCAGTCCGAACAGCCCATAGCCGCCAATAGCCAGGCGAAAAAGCTCAGGGTTCGATTGCCGGCTGCATTCGCGGAGTTCGCCGTCGGAGTCGAGCAGCGTGAAACATTCCACGTTTTCGATGATGGGCTTGTTCTGGAGCACGCGGCCGTGGACGTTTGACGCCAGCGATCCTCCGAGCGTGAATTTGTCCGCGCCGGTCTGTTTCTGCACGATGGCCCACTGCTTCTCCTGTCCTTCCTGTTCCGTATGCAAGTACTCAATCAACTCGGGCCACTCGATTCCGGCTTCCACGTCAAGCAAGCCGCGTTGGCGGCCAAAGCTCAGAACGCGCTTCAGGCTGCGCGTATCGATCAGGACGGAGCCATCGGCAAACTGCTGGCCGCCCATGGAGTGGCGACCGCCCGCGACGGAAATGGCTTTGCCCGCCAGCCGCGCCGCACGCAGAATGTCACGGCATTGGTCGATCGATGTTGGATTCTGCACTTCGCTCACCAGCGCCGAATTCAACTGCGAATGGATGTCATTGACCTTGACGCCGGTCCGGGCAGGAGGAGTTGAAAGGTTCGGTGCTGACGCCAGGCTCAGGGGCTTTTTCTCTGCCGCGCATCCGCCAAGCCACAGAGCTGCGCCTGACATGGCTGAAGTCTTCAGGAAATCTCGGCGGGTCAATCCAAATCGGATGCGGTCCTTCATATGCTGCTCCATGGGCCGTTCGGAAAGAACAGCAGCGGCCCGAAGACAACGTTATTCGCGCAGGGAGAAGCGCTCAAGCGGCATGCTGCGGCAGGGGAGCTGTGCCGTGGAATGTCGTGTAGATAACCAGACGTTCGCTGCCGGAAAGAAATATTACTCCTGGCTCTTCGCTGGCGGCTCGCTTTTAGGAGAAACTGACTTGCATTCAGTGCGGTCAATGCGGATGGAGCCGGCTGGGTTGGACGAACCAGCATGTTTCTTCTTTCTTGGCTCTTCGTGAAGTGTGGTATATCGGAGCATCAGATCAGGGGAGATCCAGTCGTGTTGAGAGCCAAATTCTCCCCAGCTTTTGGTGATGTCCACCTGATCGCCCCAGTGAGCGGCAACTTTGATGAAATACTGCCGCTCCTTACATCCCCAATCGGAACACGGCTGCCCCGCGGCCAGATTCGAGGCTTCTTCCGCAGTGGGTTCCCAGCTTTGGGTAGAACACGAGAATTCGCCGCCTTCAGGGACAGGCGTTTTCTCCGCGACAAGCTCTGTTACCTGTTGAATGATCAAGAGGTGGCAACAGCCCATATGACCGTACCCTTTGAAATAGGGGCGCCCATCAGCAAGCTTCTCTTCATGCGCAGCGTAGAAACGTCCGGTAATGGTTGAGGTCACCGTATAAAGGCTACATATCCAAAGTCCGGCGCAGGCACCCCCATCAGGTTCGCGGGAACGGAAGGCGCTCAGGCGGTTATCCATGTCCCGATATTGCTGATCTTTGATCAATTTCACGCTATCGACGCGCGCCTGTTGCGCCCAATCGCGCATGTCATCCGCCGGCCACCAGGAGTGGACAACAAGATAAGGCCGGGGACCTTTGCCATCGCCTCCCGGCTCGAGCCAGATAGAGTTGCCGCATCTTTGACTTAAAGAGGGAGCCGATGGATCACTGATGGTGAAATCCTCGAAACCGCGCGTCACGGTACCGCGCACGCGGACCAGCTTGCCTTCGAACTGCAGAGGATTGCTCTGAAGTTCGCACACTGTAACCGGAATGGCAGTCTCCGCAGACTGCGCCAACGCTGATGGGCCGGCTGAGAGAAATCCCAGAACCAAAGCCGCGAGCATGGGTGCAGTTTTCATAAGTCACGTCTCAACTTTGCTGGAGCGTGTGTCTACAGGTCTGATACCGAGGCGTGCACCTGCAGCAAGCCGACTTCGGCGGCGATCTTCTCCAGCTTGGCGCGCGTCTCAGCTTTGACCGGAAGCATGGGCAGGCGCAGGACTTCTTCAACGCGGCCCATCATCGCCAGCACGGCTTTCACCGGCATGGGATTCGATTCCATGAAGTTGGCCTGCATCAGGCGCAGGTACTGGCGCTGCAAGCGACGGGCCTTGTCCCAATCATTGTTCAGAGCGGCCGCCGTGAGTTGTGACATCTCTTTGGGAATTTCATTCGAGCAGACAGAGATAATGCCCACACCGCCCAAGGCAATCACGGGAATCGTGATGGCGTCGTCGCCGGAGAAAACGAGAAAACTTTCCGGCACGTGGTTGAAGACCTCGGCGATCTGCGAGATGTTGCCGCTGGCTTCCTTCACGGCAATGATATTGGGAATCTTGGCCAATCGGCCGAGCGTTGCCGGTTCAATGTTGGCGGCAGTGCGGCCAACCACGCTATAAAGCACCAGCGGCTTGTCCACGGCTTCCGCAATGGCCTTGAAATGCTGGTACTGGCCTTCCTGCGTCGGCTTGTTGTAATACGGTGACGCGGTCAGGATCGCGTCCACACCTTTGCGGCGGCTGAGGTCGCGCGCTTTTTCCACGGCTTCTGCGGTGCAGTTTGACGTGGCTCCGGCGACGATGGGCACACGTCCGCCGTTCACCTCAATGGTGATATCGATCACGCGCAGCCATTCGTCCTTGGTCAAGGTTGGCGTTTCACCCGTAGTCCCGCACGGGACAAGGAAGTGAATGCCTGAAGTGATCTGCCACTCGACCAGCGAACGAAGGGCTTTCTCGTCAATGCTCTGGTCTTGTTTGAACGGGGTAATGAGCGCGGTGCCGCAGCCTTGGAGATTCATGGGAATTCTAGGATAAATGGAGGCGCGCCTTGCTGGCTACTGCCGGCCTTTCAACTCTGAAATCTCGGGCGTACAATGGGTCGCCGCAGCCATACAGCTAGATAGATATTCGCCAAGTGGAATCCTGCGAGCAAATCTTTGGACCGCTTTTCACAATAAAAAGGAGTATCAACGCATGTCACTCTCCCGCACGCGTTTCGTTCCTTCACCATCCAGCTACCGGCCAGCCTTGTTCGCCCGAAGTCTGACGTGGCTCCTGCTTTTCTTGCTGGCGCTTCCGCTGGCGCTTTTCGCCCAAAATGATCTGGATAAGATTACGCCCCAGAAGCTGCCGGGATTGCAGGCCTCGGTGCGCGTGATTCGTGATACCAACGATATTCCGCACGTGAAAGCCGCCAACGAACATGACATGGCTTTCGTGCAAGGCTACCTCCATGCGCAGAACCGGCTGTTTCAAATGGACGTAAGCCGTCGCCAGGCCAGCGGCACGCTTGCCGAACTTGTGGGCCAGGCAGCGCTGGCACAGGACGTCCAATTGCGCACGCTGGGATTGCGGAGAGCCGGAGCCCGATCACTGGCAGTGCAGTCAGCACGCTCGTTGAATCTATTGCAGGGTTATGCCGATGGCATTAACGCCTGGGTGGTCACACATCCGCTGCCGCCGGAGTACCAGGCGCTGGAACTGACCAAGTTCACGCCATGGACTCCCACCGACTCGCTGGCAGTGGTGAAGCTGATTGCTTTTGGCCTGTCATTCGATATCGATACACAAGGCACGGTGGAATTGTTGAGCATGCAGGGAGCAGGAAAAGTCGTTGGGTTTGACGGCACAAAACTGTTCTTTGAGGACATTGAGCGCTCGGCGCCGTTTGATCCGGCATCGACTGTTCCCGATGCGTCAGTGCCACTCTCACAGCAATTGTGGAGCAAGAGCAGCGCAGGGAAAGTTTTTCTCGCAGGACTTCGACCGGAAACGCTGGCCCTGGCGCGCGAATATGTAGCAACAACCAAAGACATT
>JBAVUZ010000864.1:0-1605 GCA_049697035.1 Candidatus Angelobacter sp.
GGACGCATCGTTCTCACCATGTAGTGAAAGCACTACATCGCATGCTGATTTATATTGGATTCAGAAGCACTTTTGAGGGAATAGATGAGAGAAGCGGTGATAGTCACAAGCTCGCGCACGGCGCTGGCAAAATCATTTCGCGGATCATTCAACGCAACCCGTCCGGACGATCTGGCCGCACACTGCATAAAGGATGTGCTGCGCAAAACACCCAAACTCGATCCCGGAGAAATTGAAGATGTGATACTGGGCTGCGGACAACCGCACGGCCCGCAGGGCCACAACGTGGCGCGTGTTGCTGCCATGCTGGCCGGGCTTCCGCCGTCTGTGGCGGGGATCACCGTGAATCGCTTTTGCTCGTCGGGCTTGCAGGCCATTGCCATGGCGGCGCACCAGATCATGCATGAAGGCGTGGACGCGGCCATCGGCGGCGGAGTTGAGAGCATCAGCATGGCCGTCCGCGACAGCAGTCCAAATCCTCTGTTGCAATCAACCATGCCCGGAATTTACATGGTGATGGGCGATACCGCTGAAGTTGTGGCCAAGCGCTACAAAGTCAGCCGCCAGGTCCAGGATGAATATTCTCTGCTGAGCCAGCAGCGCACCGCGCGCGCCCAGCAGGAAGGTTTTTTCAAGAAAGAAATTGCGCCTATCAAGGTAACCAAGTCTGTATTGGACAAGAAGACGAATGAAGTGATCGGCAAGGAAGAAGTGGTTGCCGATAAAGACGAATGCAACCGACCCGACACTACGCTTGAAGGCCTGCTTGCTCTCAAGCCTCATTTTGATCCGACTAGCGGCCAGGGTTCCGTGACGGCGGGTAATTCGTCGCAACTTTCTGATGGCGCTTCGGCCACGCTGCTGATGTCGCGCGAGCGCGCAGACCAGCTCGGCATTCCTTATCAACTGGTTTTTCGCGGCTTCCAGGTGGCCGGCTGCAATGCCGACGAAATGGGAATCGGCCCCATCTTCGCCGTGCCCAAGCTGCTCAAGCGCGCAGGATTAAAATTGGACGATATCGACATCTGGGAACTGAATGAAGCTTTCGCGGTGCAGGTTGTGTATTGCTTCCACCATCTCGGCATCGATCCCGAGAAGCTGAACGTGAATGGCGGATCCATTGCCATCGGCCATCCCTTTGGCATGACTGGCTCGCGCATGGTGGGCACCATGGCCAATGAGATGGAGCGGCGCAAACATCGCTATGGCGTAGTGACCATGTGCGTTGGCGGCGGCCAGGGAGCGGCCGGTCTCTTTGAGCGGGCCAGTTGATTCTGTCGCTTCGCTCCAAACCGCTTGCGATTCGAGGATCGTGGCAAAAGCGCTTCGCTCCTTAGGCAAGCAGCTCGCCGCGCGAGTAGGGCTCGCTGCTATATCGACAAACCCGGCGTAGAGACATAGCATGCTACGTCTCTGGAGCAAAGGCGCGAAAAATCCAAAAGGACCCAAATTGAAGGGAGCTCCACGATGGCTACCACAACCACCTCCTGCGCGGCGCGAAAGGGCTGCGCTTTTCTGCTGGAAGAGATTCTGCCGCAGGAGATTTTCACGCGTGAGCAGCTGAGTGAAGAGCACATCGCCATTGAGCGCACGGTGGAAGAGTTC
>JBAVUZ010000865.1:0-3374 GCA_049697035.1 Candidatus Angelobacter sp.
GGAGATCACGGCCTTTCCATTGATGTATAGCGGACAGGGTTTCAGTTCGGCGGCGGTTGCGCTGGGCGTCATTAGGGACCTCACTGGATGTATCTAAATTTTACACCGCAGCGCCATTGAACGGGCCTTGCTCCGACGTTTCCAGCCGCATGCCCGCCTTGCGCAGCCTTTCGACCAGAACGTCTCCCAATCCGGTAGCTGGTGTGAGCACTCCGCCGCGTTGCTGCCCGCCAGGAAGCTGGTCTGCATTCAGAGCCAGACAGAGCGCTGCTTCGCAAAGGAACTTTACCGTCGCCCGATTGCCGGGATCGCCCTTGTCTGAAACGATTCCAAAAACTTTGCGGCCGTCCGCGGCGATCCCTACCAAGTCACAACGGAAAAAGCCGTTGTCCATTGTCTTTTGCGATGGGCCATGACCGGGCTTTGGCGCAAGGCGCGTCAAGAATCGTCGTCCGGCAGAAGATTTCAGCGTAGCTTGCAGCAGGCCGAGAGCCGCCAGCATTCCATACGATCTGAGACGCGCCATGTTCCCGGAAATCTTTTGATATTCCTGATAATGAAACTCGCGGCCGTAGGGTTCACGCCACTGCTCAAAAAGGCCGGCGCTGCGGCGGACGATCCGCGTATTGGCCACTCCCATAATGAAAGGCGTGCGCCATGCGCCGATATCGGCGTCAAAGCGGGCGTCTCGCGGGTCTTGATCAAGCTTGCCTGCTTCATTTGCGTTTGCTGTCGGCGGGTTGAGCAGAAACGGCTCGCGCATCCGCGCGGAATGGCCTGAGGCCTGTGCGTTTGAGGCCGAGGCGAATGTTCCGCCATTGAGGCCACCGCGAATCTGGTAAAAGGACTTCACTTCGCGGCAGTCGGCGCGCAACTTGCTTTTGATATGGCGCGCCACCAGATACGTGCCCAGGTCGGAAGGAATGGAATCGAAGCCACAGCATGGGATGATGCGCGTTCCGTCAGCAGCGGCGCGATCATGATAGCGATCAATCAGGTCGCGCACCCAAAAGGTTTCTCCGGTGATATCAACATAGTGCGTTTTGAAGCGAACGCATGCATCTACGATCTTGCTGCCATAAAGAGAGAACGGTCCCGCCGTGGTGAGCAGGATGCGGGTCTGCGACACAATGGCGTCCACGGCCTGCTGATCCTGCGCGTGTGCCATCAAGATGTCGATTGACTTGGCGCTCTCGCCAGCCTGGGCGCGGGCGGCCTCAAGCGCCTGGCGGTTGCGTCCTGCAATGGCCCAGCGGACTTCAGATGGACGCGTGTTGTGGGCAAAATATTCAACGGTCTGGCGGCCGGTAAAGCCGCTGGCGCCGTAAAGCACAACATCATATTTCCGCTCAGTCATTAGCGTGTCCTTGGTTTGGTGGCTGCAAAGTTTGGCAACAGCCTATCATCCTGGCGGCAAGTTCACCATTCTGGTTGTGGCCAGACAACACATCAAGCACGGCTTCAGCAGCTACTTACCAACCCGAAAGCCGATTTCCGACTCCTATTCACAATGAAGAAAGTCGCTTGGGTGCTACTCATAGGCTGTGCTGTTTCTATCGGGATCGGCCGCGGGCAGGAACATTCGAACAACGGACAGGATGGCGGCGCCGTTAAAGTCCAGATGCATAACGTGATGTATCACTTTACCGACCAGATTGCCGTGCACCTGATCAATGTTGGCGGCAGCCTTGTGCCCACCTCGCCGGGCCACATACCAGTCTTTGACGACAAGAATTCTTTTGACCTGCAAATTACCGCCGCTGAAATGACGATGGATCCGCAGTCACTTGCGAACGTCCTGAACACTCACGTCTTCTCTGCCAGTAACGCGCCGCTGAAAGACATTGCTGTCACCATCGAGAATGGCCGCCTGAAGGTGAAGGGAAAGCTGCACAAGAAAGGTGACGTCGGTTTTGAGACGGAGGGCCAGCTCAACGCCACCACCGACGGCAAGATCCGGTTGCACGCGGAAAAGATCAGGGCGCTCCATCTGCCAGTAAAAGGATTGATGGACCTTTTCGGAATCGACATTGCCGACCTGATCAAGAACGGCAAGGTGCGCGGCGTCCAGGTGGAAAAGGACGACCTGATTCTTGATCCTCAAGAAATCCTTCCTCCCCCCAAGATCTCTGGCAAGATCACTGACATTCATTTGGAAGGCAACAACATTGTGCAGATTTTCGGCGAGCCTAAAAAGTATCCGTGGATCAAGGTCCCTGCGCAGAACTATATGGCGTATCGCGGCAACAAACTGCAGTTTGGAAAGCTGCTGATGTCTGATACCGATCTTGTTTTGATCGATCCTGCGCCCAAAGACCCGTTTGACTTTTATCTGGACCGCTACAAAGACCAGCTTGTGGCCGGATACAGCAAGACCACGCCTTCGTTTGGGCTGAATGTTTATATGGTGGACTTCAACAAGCTGAAGATAAAAACCACAGCAAGGAAGGGAGCCAGAAAATAGCCCACCAACCGCTAGAACATTCCGCCAGTATTTACCGTCAGTGCGCTCAGGGCGAGCTCAAGTTTGGTAATCGCTTCGTTCAATTCCGGATGTATGGCGCCGAACTTCTCACTCAGCGACGTCAACAGTTGATGAGCGACTGTGATGTGCTGTATCGGTTCAGAGAGTGGCTGTTCGCCAGCCTTGGGTCCATCGCTTTTCGGTTCCATTGCAAGTACCTCCTTAACGAGCGATCTTTGCCGGATGGATATTGATGTTACTTTCATTATCCCACGCGTATCGATCCCGCGCTCTTCGATTCGAAACTTGGCGCGATTCACGCTTTGCCGCTCATCACGCGAGGCGCATATCCTTTCCAGATGTGGATGGTTGCGTAGCTGCGATATGGACTCCAACGGCTGAAAGTCTGCTCCAGGGCGGCGTGCGCGATCATGGTGTCGCCATTGCTCAAGGCCTTGCGTAAAATCAAATCGCCTTCGGGCCAATGGTCGTAATTGGCCGCGGTGCGCATCAGAATATAACCGGCTGTCCACTTCCCTATTCCTTTCAGCGCCAGCAAACGAGTTTTGATATCTTCTTGCGCCAGACAATCTTCGCCGTGTTCCGCAAAAAAACCAGCCAGCGTTTTCACCGCTTCCATTCGGCTTCCGGGAACTCCCATGCTGCCAAGATTCGATTGCGCTATGTGCTCCGCCGTCGGGAAAAGCCAGGACGATTCATTCAAACGCGTCCCGGCAGCGCGCACTAGACGCCCCATCAGCGTAGTTGCGGCAGGGACTGAAACCTGCTGGCCCAGGATCGCGCGCATGGCAATTTCCAAAGCTGACCATCCGCCGGGCACGCGCAGCCCGACCTGCCTTTTTACCAAACCGCCGAGCCATGGGTCACGGCAAAGGAATGCTTCGATCGG
>JBAVUZ010000866.1:0-6059 GCA_049697035.1 Candidatus Angelobacter sp.
GTATCGCTCAAAGCCGTTTGCCATCGCCAATGTCCTTTGCTTCATGGTTCGCGGTACTCTGCTCCTTTTCCGCAATGTACCTCGAATCCCTGTGGATAGCACAGAACTTATTCAGAGTCTCCCTAAATGAGCGCGCGCGCGGGGCCCTTACTTGGTGACGGCCCGATCCTTTGATAACGCGGTAACCGGCTTGGGTTCAGAGATAGTCATGCGTGTGCCACAAACCGAGCAGTAAACCCAACCGGCGTGCTCCACCACGGAGGGAACCGTCCTGAACTTGCGCATGCACTTGGGGCACTGGACGTCAACGATATGGACCAACTGGAGACCCTGACTTATAGATTTGAGATGTTGATAGCCTACCAATGTAATGACCTGCCTGACAATATTACGACCGCTTAATTTTCAAAACTTTACTGATTGTTTTAGCCGGTACTGGGCTTATCGAGTAACGCCATTACTGGCAACCACTCGAGCGACAGCCAGCATGGCTATGGCTTGGGCGGAACTGTCACGCAGCTTTTGCGCCCGAGACAACGCATTCAATGAATCCACCTGCGCTGCCGCCTCGCTGATCTCCTGCACCACGGCCGCTGCATTCTGCTCTGGAGTACGCGCATCCCAGACTTCATCGGCGGCGCTGAACGCCATGTCAAAGTATTTGCTGGCCTGCTGCTTGTTGCCGCCTGTGCCCGTTGCGAACCCATCGGCCGCGGCTTCACGTGCTCTCTGGGTGGCTGGAAGAGAGCGGAGACGCTCAGTCTGATCGGTGCCTCGGCTGTCCATGGCGGAGAGAATGGAAACGCTCTCCGGCTCCGGCCGCTCGATCTCTCGCTGCTGGCCGGCATTCTGCACCGTGGTATTGGCCACCACGTCGGACTCCAGCGCTTTCTGGTAGCCTTCCGCGCCCAGAGCTTTCTGCATCGCCTGTGTGGTGATCGTGATTGAAAGCGTACGCACAGGCGAGTCGTCATTCTTTCCCAGCCAGGTAAGAAGCTGCAAGCCGCTCCTGGCGGCAATGTCCTTATTCACAGAGCCGGACATCTGCATATACATTGCGGCAAGATTTTCC
This sequence comes from Candidatus Angelobacter sp., assembly GCA_049697035.1. Classification (GTDB taxonomy): domain Bacteria; phylum Acidobacteriota; class Terriglobia; order Terriglobales; family Acidobacteriaceae; genus Angelobacter. The sequence continues at coordinate 1,073 of JBAVUZ010000866.1, forward strand.
GCTTCTGCGGCATTTTCTTTTGGGTCCGGCAGCGCATCAAACATTTTTGCAAAATGCTGCTGTGACCACGCGGAGCTTTCGCCTTGCGCTGCCATCACCGCCATCAGCGCACGCGATGCCACAATGTTCTTCTCCAGTCCCGCATCCAGCTTGCGGGAAACAGGATCCAGAGTCTGCTTGGGACAACTTGTAACCGCGCCAATCAATGATTGTTCCGCGCGCAGCACGGCGTTATTTGGCAGGTTCTCCACAAAGCTCAAGGCGGCGGCGCAATCCACCAGACCACTGGACATCATGGAGACAGCGGGCGTTTGCCCAATCCGAACCAAATCAGTCTCAATCCGGGCCCCTTCATGCCAAAATCCGCGTGCCATCTTTTTGTCGATGGGCGAAACCACGTCAGCGGCTGTGGAGAGAACGCGCAGCCTGTCCTGCGGGTCCGATTCGGGCAACGCAACCGCCATCCGCACCGTATCAATCACAAACTTCTGCTCGCGTGTAAGTTTGGCCGGAGCGGTCGGGGCCGCAGTCTGGGGTTTGGCCGATCTCTTCAGGCTTGGATTGTTCTGCTGCTGGGCCGTCCCAGTCAGAGAAAGACCAAGGACAACAACAGCAGCCAGACACTTATGTATGCTCTGCACTGCTCTTAGACTCCAAAACTATTTGATGCTCACCCGCCGGTGAGGACTGTTCTGAGGTTAACCAAGCATCTACTCTGCTTCAATCCTTTAGCAGAGCTCCACATAACATTCCCGGATCAGGAATTAGATGAGGACTAAGTAGTTTTCTTAATCCGAAAGGCTATCGGTCACAGAGGAAAAGGTGGGGGAATCTCTCTACGCAACTGAGGCTATTTCACCACAGCCGATTCGGCGTTCCGGAGCTCAGCCACAATTTCCGCCGCTGCAGTGCGCGCCGAGTCGCCTTTGTCTGGTGGGAAAGAGATAGCGCCTACGCGAGCATGCCCGCCGCCTCCATAGCGCTCACAGACTTTCGCCAGATTGACCATGTTCTGCCGGTTAGTCCACGGATTTGATCCCACAGAGACTTTCACGCGGAAGCTGCTGCTGCTCAGCCCCACGCTGTAGACCGAATCCCGGTGCAGATAATAAGGAATGAATTTGTTGTAGCCTTCCAGATCCTGATCACTGATGTCAAAGTAAATGGTTCCCTGTTTGCACTCTGAGCGCTGGCGCAATATTTCAATCGAACGCCGATGACGCGCCATCAGCGGCGGCACAACTGAGGCCACGAAAGGCTCTTTCAGGACATCAGCCAGGGACTCGCTCACCAGATGCGGGATCAAGCGCGGAAGAAAATCAGGATCGTTGGTGGACTCAATGGCCATGGTGAGCTTCATGGCGGGCTCGGCCATCTCCACCGCTTCTTCAGGACTGTGAAATTGTGCGCCATCAATAATATCGGCCCAGCGAATCAGTTCTTCCACCGGGCGTGGATCAAAACCAAATTTCTGCTCCGCCACGTGCGCCAGAAACTTGGTGCATGATTTGTATTCAGGATCGAAAAATTTCCTGCTCTTATCGCTCAAACGATAGTGCTCCTCGTCTTCCGGCGAGAGAAATGCGCTCTGATGATGGTCAAACCACCAGGTAATTTTTGGGGAAGCGGAATACTTGAAGTCGACGATGGCATTCTCATCGCCATCGAAATCTGCTTCATTGAAGAGCGCGCCCGCGCGATGCACCAGTCCGGAGAACTGGAAGTCCACAGCAGACCGTATGCGTTCGCGGTAGAAGCGCGAAAACAGCGCAGCCGAAGCCGTCCCGTCAAAACATTTACCGTGAAAAAAGACCCTGACTTTCAATAGACCTTTCTATGCTCTTCAAAAAATGGGCGTTAGGTAAAGCTACTAGAAATGACATTCCCGCGCGGTAATGTCAAGCAGGTACACGCCGTTGCGGTGCTGAATTTTGCTCTATGGTGCGGACGGTCGGCCCTGATAGCCCGTCAATCGTTCATTTGTAAATGGAAAGCTGCTCGGCCGGTTTTTGCAATTTGATGGTGAATTCCAGGCTTGGCTGATTGATGCTGAAGTCCTCTCCGTACGTCCTGAACCCTGGCGCGATCACCTGAATGCGAACTTTGCCGTAAGGAATGCCTGACGCTTCCGCTTTGCCATCTTCATGGGTCTTAAGTTCCAGACCTTCCTGCTTCGGTTTGCCATGGTCATCGATCAAGTGGATCACCACCTCCGCGTTTTTCACCGGCTTGCCGCTGGAGTTCCTGATCACGATCATGTTCACAGAAGCGGTTTTTAGCTCTGGCTCAGGCGGTTTTTTCTTGCCAACCACGGCCACTGAAAAAAATACAGAAAGCAGGCAGACAACGGTAAGACGCTGGATATTCATGGCTGCTGTTTATTTTACAACCAGAGCGCTTTATACCCTAGCCCGCCGGTGCAGGAGGAACGGCCATTCGTCGCCTCAATTGGACCATGACGGTTGCAACCAGCACGGCCACGATTCCCACGATCTGCAAGGTCTGCAGCGTTTCACCCACGAAAAGCACCGCAAAAACAATGGCGAACACCGGCTCCAGGCAACTGGTGATAACGGCGCGAGTGGGATCAAGGTATTTCAATCCGCTCAGATAAAGCATGTAAGGCAGCACCATGGAGAGGCACGCAAAGACGAACAGGAATCCCCATTGCCGTCCGCTGAAATTCTGCGCCATCAGCTTCCAGGGAGGATCAACCAAGGTCCACAAGACCGCCGAGCCCAGCAGCAGATAAAACATGACCGTGAACTGGTGATTTCTCGTGACCAGCCCTTGTGCGGCGACGTTATAGAAAGCGTAACCAAACGACGCCAGCAGAGCTGATGCCACGGCGATCACGCTGAATTTGACGCCTGTCTGGAAGACTCCAATGGCCAGCGCGGTTCCGATCATGGCCACCAACGTTGCGGCGGTACGCTGAACTGTCGCCCGTTCCCTTCCGCGCGCGACCATATAGATCAATACCCATAACGGCGCGGTGTACTGGACGGTGATCGCCAGTGAGACAGTCGATTTCTGAACGACAAAGTAATAGAAAAAATTGGAGCAGGCGACGCCGAGCGTCCCCACCAGCGCGCACAGGATGAGGTCGCGCCGCGAGATGGAAAAGATGCGGCGGCCAAAGCGCAACAAGAGGATCGGGCCAAAAACCAGGACGGTGAATGTGGTCCGTGTCTGCGTGAGCACCACGGGCGAGATCAAGGCATGGCCGGCAAAGAGGCTGCCGTTAAAAATTGCTTTGCCGACCACCGCGGCAGCGCCCCAGCAGAAAGTTGCCGTGGCCACAAAGAAATAGCCCCGCCATGGATGTTGACGCTCCGGCGCGGGGCTTATTGATTTTTTGGCAGTGGACTCACTCGGCAAGCATCGCGTCCAGGCGCTCAGGATCAAAGCCGACCATGACTTGTTCTCCGACGACGATGGTTGGAGTGGAACGGCTCTTATAAGTACGGACCAGCTCAAAGACCGCCTGCTGGTCAGAACTAACGTCTTTCACTTGAAACTCAATACCTTTCTCCGAAAGGTAGGACTCAGCCCATGAGCAGGGCGGTCAACCCGGCTGGCTGTATACCACAACTTTCTTTTGCGACATGAAAGGAACTTCCCCCCTTTGTGTGGATTAGATTCTTTCTGCTACCTCAATGTTTCTTTTATTTCTTTGCCGGAGCAAGCTTTTCCGCGCCGGAAAGATGTACTTCAGTAACGATCTTTGCCGTACATTTCAGCATCGCGGAGACCCCGCAATACTTTTCTTCAGACAGCCTGACCGCGTCTTCCACCGACTTGCGTGAAACCTCGCCGGAAACTGTATAGATAAGTTTGATCGAAGTATAGACCGTAGGCGCTTCTGTGGCGCGAACCGCTTCCGCCTTCACATGCACACCAACGAATGGCTCGCGCTTCTTGCGCAGGATGCTCACAACATCGGTGGCAGTGCAGGCGCATAAGCCCATCAGGACCATTTCCATGGGACCGGCGGCGGTGTTTCGCTGGCGATCGGAGTCAATCACGATGGCATGGCCGCTGCTCGCGTTGGCGACAAATCGCTCGCCATCTGTCCACGTTACCTGCGCTTCAACATTCATGGCCCTGATCCTCCCGCTCGCCGCAAAAACTCTATCATACGGTGAGCGCCTGACCATGAAAAGGGACCCTTGATCTATTTGCGTGCCACCGTGATCAGCCGCGTGGCGTCGAGACCGTACGGCGAGCCCTGCTGATCGCCGAACAATTGCACATGCTTGAAACCGCAACTCAACAAACGATCTTTGAGTTCTCGCCCCGAATAGACCGTATGCTCAAACGTGAAGCTGTGCGCCCGGCCATCTTTCACCAGCGTCCATTCCGAACGTATACGGGTCCAATCATCGCGAATCTGAGGACGCTGAAAAATCAAAGAGCCATCTGCCAGTTCATTGCACATGGTGTCTTTCCAGACACGCGCCAGCCGCTCTTTGCCCAGGACTTCAATGATCAGCACGCCGTTTTCTTTGAGACTCTGGTAAAGGTTCCGTAGGACTCGAAGATCATCCTGCTCGTCTTCAAAATATCCAAATGAGGTAAACAGACTGCAGGCGAGATCAAAGCTTGCGGGCCGGACGAAACTCCTCATGTCTTGCTCCACCCATTCAACGGAAGCGCCAGATTTGGTGGCGTGCTCGCGCGCCTTCGCCAGCAGAAATGGAGAACGGTCAACGCCTGTGACTTTGAATCCCCGCTGAGCAAGCTCAATGGAGTGGCGTCCCGGCCCGCAGCAAAGATCGAGCACGCTGCCGCTATTGCATTGGGTCAAGGCAAGAATGCGTGTCACTTCGTCCGGTGTGGCGGCAAACCGCTCGTCGGAAAACATGAATGGATAGAAAGTCCGCCAGAAATCGTCATTTTCAAACCATTCCATAGATAGAAAGTTTAGCGTACTGGCCTAACCATCGACTCTTTTCTGCGCGCTCCCTGCAAGAGACCTGGCACT
>JBAVUZ010000867.1:0-3474 GCA_049697035.1 Candidatus Angelobacter sp.
GACCATCACCACGCTCACCCGTGAGCTGCGGCCGGAGATTGCCGCCGCGTTGACCGCCCGCCGCCAGATCCTTGAATCGCCCGCGCCGGTGCGTGAGAAGTATGCCTGGCCCAGGTGGGAAGAGAAGTTTGAAGATCCAATCAAGGGCGGCACATGGACGTATCGCCAGATCGTGCAAGGGATGATCGATAACTTTCTGGGACGTGAAACCGAGTGGCGCTGGCGGCTCAATGATGAAGTGCCGATTCCCAAAGACGCGCATCCGCTCAAGAATCCCGGACTTGAACTCACAGGCCCGTGGCATCCGCTGGATATGGCTTTCAACGCGCTCAACAGCCCGGCGCCCATGAACATGCCCGACTTTGAAGACGCGTCTCCCACGCACTTCCTGCCCGACGGTACGCCTAGCAACGTGCCCGTAGGCGTTTTTGCCGCCTTGCAGAATGCCAAAGAGATTTTTGCCGGCCAGTGGACCGGCAAACCCTACGAAGTGGTGAAAAAAGGCAAGACGCGCTCTTACAACATCATCAAGCCTCCGGCACAGTGGCCCACGCGCTTTGGCCGTCCGCCCGGACTGCACATCAACTATGACCACGTTACTGTCGATGGCCGCCCCGCACCCGCAACCATCGTCGTCGCCACCCTGTGGGCGTTCAACAATTACGATTCGCTCAAGAACGCGGGCAGCGGAGTCTACTTCTACATCCCCAAACTGCAAACGCCCAAGGAAGCGCTGATCGTGGAAAAGATCCTCTCCCGGCTGGAAGGTATGATCGGCATTCCCGCAGGCTCCATCAAGATCAAAATGCTGTATGAAGAAGGCAACGCCGGCCGCACGCTGCCCGCCATTGCGTGGACTCTGCGCCGTCGCCTGTTGGGTACCAACGTTGGCCGCTGGGACTACCTGGGCAGCCTGATTGAGATGTGGAAGGACGATCCCAAGGGCGTTTATCCGGATCCGCAGTCGATTGGCATGGCCTCACCCAACATGATTGCCTACCAGCGCTTCAACGCGCTCATGATGCTGATGGCTGGCATGAAAAATGGCGAACTGGAAAATGCCGCGCCCATCGGCGGAATGGCTGCGGTGATGATCTACCAGGCCAACGATCCTTACGGACGTTCCCGCTATAACCCGCTGGCGTTGCGCGCCATGGTGATCGACAAGCTGCGTGAACGCATGCTCGGCCTGATCTTTGTCCCCGACGAGCCGCTGGCCAACCAGCAGCCCACGCTTGATGACATCCTGGCCAGGCGCGTCAAAGGCCACCTTTATGACGTTTACCGGCAGAGCTGGGTCGCCAGCCCGGAAAAAGATTACGTCGCCGCGGGCAATAGGCCATTGCAGGCCAAAGTCGAACAGCTTCAGGCCATCATTGACGCGCCCAAAGAAACCACCAAAGTAAAAGACCAGGCCGTGCCCACCGCCACCAGCGGCTTGAGCGATGCCGAGCGCAGCGTGCTTGAGTCGCGCGGCCTGCTGAACCTGCAAGGCAAGATCACGCCGCAGGTCATCACCAAAGAATCACTCGACACGCCGGAAAAGCTTCTCTCGCCCGACCGCTGGGAAGCGATCTATGGAATTCCCAAAGGCGACATCACCATTGAGCGCATTCAACATGCGTTTTACATGGCGGCGAATTACGGCTTCCAGATCCTCAACGGCAACTTTGCCGCGGCCATTGACGATTACGAACTCAAGCTGCGCTTCATGAACGATCTTGCCACTTATCGCATTGACGTCTCCTGGCTCTGGACTCTGCTGCGCCACCAAGCCGTCATCACCAAAGACGGTTACCTCAAGCGCCCGGCGATGACGGAAGACGGCGTTGAGCCGGCGGAGAATGCTGATCACGTAAAAGCCGGCACCCGCTTCACCAAAGACCTGTTTGACAAACTCTGGAAGTACCACAATGAATGGACGCAGGCTTTCTTTGCCGAACAGGACCGCTGCGGCGAACGTGGCCGCTTTGACCGCGAGAAAGCCACGCTGATCATGGAAATGCTGATGAAGCAGCTGCCTTCGCCGCGCTACATCCAGCACAGCGCGCGTGTGCTCTTCGTTGTCGGCCAGGCCAACAAGCAGGAAGGCAAGCAAATGCTGGCAGGAATCTTCGACCTCACGCGAGAAGAGGCCGTTAAACGCGTCCAGGCTGGCGCCTTGAGCCCGGCAGCGCTCGCGGCACATGATTACGTGTTCGATATCTTCCCTGAGGGCGGAAAGCAGATTGCGCCCTCCAAAGGAAACGCCGCCGACTAGCAGCCAGCACGCGACAGGAAATTGCGGCGGTCTCTCTTCTGGGCCGCCGTTTTCATTTGAAGGCAAGGCCACGCCCGCAAGACAGTGCATCACCTGTGTAAATCCTGTGCACAAATAGAACTCCTTCTCTGCGGATGCTCACCTTAACTGTGCGAATAGTGGTATTTTCTTAAACAGAGATATCCTTCCCTGATCATGGCAACGCAGCATCAATCGCAGCCCGCAGAAGCTTGTCCAGTTTGTGACGGCACCGGATGGAAGCAAGTCGCAGTCCCCGGCAAGGCCAGCCGCATGACGCGCTGTGACTGCCGCATCTCTGCGCGCAACCAGCAACTGCTGGAAAAAGCCGGCATTCCCGCCCGTTACAAAAATTGCACTCTGACCAATTTCAACCTGGAGATGCATGAGATTTCTCTTTCGGTCAGGAACGCTCATCGTGACGCGTTGCGCTTTGTTCAGGAGTACCCGCTGGAAAAACAGGGGATGCTGCTGATCGGAACCATCGGCGTGGGCAAAACGCATCTGGCGGTAGGGATGATCCAGGCCTTAATGCAGGATAAAGGCGTGCCCTGCCGCTTCTGCGACTATCGCGAGCTGCTTAAGGAAATCCAGAACTCTTACAATCCCGCGGTCCAGGCCACTGAATTGGAGATCCTGCGTCCGATCCTTGAAGCCGAAGTGCTTGTGCTCGACGAACTGGGCGCGGTCAAATCGTCAGAATGGGTATGGGACACCGTCAGCTACATCCTGAACAGCCGTTATAACGAGCAGAAGACCACCATCATCACCACCAATTTTCCTGATGGCCCTTCCGGTAGCGCTCAGAAAGAAATCTCCCGGCTGAAGAAGTCCCGCGAAGAAGAAGACGCCCGCTCCGCCTCGCGCGAGGAGACGCTGGGAGACCGCATCACGGATCGCATGCGTTCGCGCCTGCATGATATGTGCCGCGTCCGGACCATGAAGGGCCCTGACTTCAGGACACTCCACAAAACCAGAGCCTAATCTGGGCTACCACTCATTTTTACAAACGACTAACTTCCGGAAAATGAAGTTGGCGACACAGACGACCGGCCTTCCTAGTGAAATGCCTGTCGCTTACTTCTTCTAAGAATATAAAGACTTATATCTATATAAATACAGTAGTAGTAGCCGATGCCTGTGGAAGCTTCGGATATCGTGCAAACAGTCGTGAATACAGGCGATTCATCGTACAC
>JBAVUZ010000868.1:0-5247 GCA_049697035.1 Candidatus Angelobacter sp.
GCCCCTGATTGGCTTTGCGCCCATCATGGTGCTCACCATGCAGTCCATCAGCCTGCTATACCAGTTCTGGATACATACTGAGCTTGTGCGCCGCATGGGGCCGCTGGAGTGGGTGCTGAATACGCCTTCGCACCACCGCGTCCACCACGGATCGAACCAGCGTTATCTCGACCGCAACCATGCCGGCGTACTCATCATCTGGGACCGTCTTTTTGGCAGCTTTGAGCCCGAAGGAGAAAAAGTGATTTACGGCCTCACCAAAAATATCAACAGCTACAACCCGCTGCGCATCGCCTTCCATGAGTGGATCGATATCTGGAATGACGTGCGGAATGCGGACACGTGGCGGCTGAAGTTGCGTTATGTTTTCGGGCGGCCATGATGGCGAGAGGAAGAGCCGGCCGCCAGCGCGCCGATGTATAGATCAACTCAAGCGCGATGATAGTCGGAAACCCACCTGATATCAGGACCCCGCCGCGGATTTGGTTAGTTCTGCTTAGTTCGTACGGATAGTTTCCAGATATCCCACGATCGCGTCCCCTAATGCAACCGTAGCGCAGAAAACTTCCCCCAAGCTGACTTCTGGGGCGTCTCGGCGACCGCCTTTTTACAAGACGCCGTTGTTGAACCGGAACCGGAGGGTCGCGTGTAAAATCATTCGCATCGGATCTAATCGCGACTTTCGAGAACCTATCAACCTGTGCCGATCAAACGCCCCATATTCCGCTACAGCGTTCTCGCCTTCCTCTTCATCGCCACCATTCTCTATGAGGTGCGCTACACAAGAGACATCATTCTCGGGGAGAGTACGGACATTGCATCCGTTATCCCTGAGACTGGGAGCAACAGAGTGCGCTTTGCAGCTCCTGAGGCGGCACGTGCTGGCATCCATGTAGGGGACCTGCTGGTGGCGGTAAACGGTGTCCCATATACCGGGACCGGCGTCCTCGGCGGCGCGTTCGCACATGCCAGACCGGGCATTCCCATCGTCTTGACCATCGTCTCCGGAGATCCGGCCAAGCCAGGCCAAGGAACGGTTTCACTACCGGTGAGCCACGTTCCGGTTCCGTTTTGGGCCCTGGCAAGAGATCTGGTGTTGTTTTTCCTGCTGCCGGGAGTGAGCCTGCTCCTTGGCTTCTGGGTAGCGTTTGTTCGCCCACGAGATCCTCTGGCCTGGCTGCTCCTGGCGCTCATGATGGGCCTTCCCCATATTCTGGAAACCTCCAAAATCCCAGGCTGGGGCCGAGGCTGGCGTGAAGCCGGCATGCTCTACCATGCCATTCTGGAATTCTCATTCCCTATAGTCATCTTCCTGTTTGGCCGGTTCTTTCCAGAGCCTTTTACGAAAGGAAGCAGATACAACCTGGTCTGGAAGATCGTACTGTGGCTTGTGGGGTTTCCGTACGCTGTCCTGGGCGTGGAAACCATTATTGTTTTCGTAGCGCAGCTCAGTGACTACAAATCAGTTGCCGCTCTGTATACCTTCTTCAATCCGCTGGACCGCATGGGCGAAGCCATGGCGTACTTGCTGATCGGAAGCTTCTTTGCGGCGATGGGAATCAAACTGGGGCAAAGCAAATCGCCCGATGCCAGGCGCCGGCTGCTCTTCGTTTACTGGGGAGCCACCGTGGCCTTCAGCCCGGCCTTGTTGCTGACCATCTATGCGCGAATTATCGGCAAGTCACCCAACGAAATACTTCCCCAGTGGTTGATCATCATGTTGTTGGCCCTGCTGGTCGTGTTCCCGCTGACGCTGGCCTATGTGATCGTGGTGCAGAAGGCGATGGCCGTCGGCGTTGCGATTCGCCAGGGACTCCAGTATGCGCTGGCCCAAAATGGCCTTCGCATCCTGCAAATTTTGGTGATGGGTGGCATCCTTGTCACCGCCATCGGCATGGTGGACGATGCAACTCGGAATCGTCCACAGAAGATTATTGCGATCACCCTGGGTATCGCCGCAGTGTTAATCATACGGCGGACAGGAGGAAGGTTGCGCACCTGGATCGACCGCCGTTTTTTCCGCGAAGCCTACAATGCGGAGCAGGTGCTTAGCGACTTGAGCGAACAAGTGCGCCACATGGTGGAACTCAAGCTATTGCTGGAAACAGTAGCGGCGCGCATCTCGGAAACGCTGCACGTGCCGCAGGTTGCCGTGCTGCTAGGTGCATCAGAGTTATACCAGCCGGCGGTGGCGCTGGGATACGGAGAGCTCCGCAACCTTACCTTCCAGCGAAATGCCGGCACGGCAAGAATTCTGCAGAGACAGAAAGAGCCCGCGTATGTATTTCTCAACGATCGCGATTCCTGGCTCTATCGGGAAGAAGACATGGACGAGCGAGAGCGAGACAAGCTGACCACGCTTCATTCTGAACTGCTGCTTCCCCTCGCCGTTCGCGAGAAGCTGCTGGGGTTCATCTCACTCGGAGCAAAGAAGTCGGAAGAGCCATACACCGGCTCTGACGTCCGCCTTTTGAAGTCGGTCGCCGCGCAGACGGGTCTGGCCCTGGAAAATGCGGAACTCATGCGCGAGGTCGCCAGCCAGATCGCCCAGCGCGAGCGCATGAACCGTGAGGTTGAGATTGCTCGTGAAGTCCATGAGCGGCTTTTCCCTCAGAAGCTGCCTGTGATCGCCGGGCTTGACTACGCTGGCCACTGCCGGCCGGCGCTAGGAGTTGGCGGCGACTATTATGATTTTCTTGCGCTGCCTCACGGGCATCTGGGCATAGCCATCGCTGATGTTTCGGGCAAGGGCATCGCAGCTGCGCTGATGATGGCCAGCTTGCAGGCATCTTTGCGCGGAGAAGCCACGCGCGCGCCCGAGAACCTGGCATCTGCCGTCGCGAACGTGAACCGCCTGGTGTATGAGGCGTCGTCCGACAATCGCTATGCGACCTTTTTCTATGGCCAGTACCATCCCATAACCGGCCAATTCGATTACGTGAACGCCGGACACAATCCCCCAATGTTGTTTCATCGTGCCAATGGAAAATGGACGGTGACGCATCTCGATATTGGCGGAGTTGTCGTGGGCCTGCTCGAAGGCTATCCCTACCAGCAGGGCCACGTTCTGCTGGTTCCAGGCGACATCCTGGTGGCTTACACCGATGGGATCAGCGAAGCAATGAATAGCGCCGAAGAGGAGTGGGGTGAAGATCGCGCAATGGAAGTCATCCAACGATGCGACGGTTTGCCTGCACAGGAAATCCTGCAGCGTGTCTTCGCGGCCGCTGATGCGTTCGTTGCCAATGCCGAACAGCATGACGATATGACACTGGTGATCTTGCGCGTCGTCCCCTGAGCGCAGCGCTCAACACGGGCGTATGCGGGGATAAGGAGAAGCTTTCATCTCTAGATTCGCCCTCCCGAACATAGGTTCCGGACGTGTAGGCGCTCAGCGGAAAGCTCCCATAAACGGGCATCTAGGACGTGACAGGCGGGATCGCGGTTAGGTGGTGTCCTATGACTGTGTTGCCGGGACACCCCAAAAACTCCCCTGACTCGCGGGATAAGGCGGGAGATGCCGGGAAGATCGCGGGGTGGCCTAACAGCAACACGAAAATAGGACACTACCCGCGGTTAAGTTGTCTACTGCTCGGAACGTGGTATGGCTTATTCTTTCTTCTTCGGTTTCATCATCTGCCACTGTTCTTCCGTCAGCATTTCGCCCATATGCGCGAACTCGCTTGCACCCTTGAGTTGTTCGCCGCCGTCCATAACAATCTGTTCACCGTTCACATAGCCTGATCGGTCGCTCAGCACAAAGGCCGCCAGGTTGGCCAGTTCTTCATGCGTGCCAAAGCGTCCCAGAGGATTTTTCTTCTTGGCGATTTCTTCCAGCGACTTCACCGGCATCAGCCTCGAGAACGCGCCTTCCGTCGGCACCGGGCCCGGCGCAATTGCGTTAAATCGAATTCCGTATTTCCCCCACTCTACCGCCAGGCTGCGCGTCATGTTCAATACGCCCGCTTTGGCTACCGACGAAGGCACCACATAAGGCGAGCCCCACTGGGCGTATGTGGTTGTGATGCTCAAGACGCTGGCTTTGTGCTTTTCTTTGATCCACTGCTTGCCGCAGGCCATGGTGCAATGAATCGTGCCCATGAGTACGATTCCGATCACAGCTTCAAACGCTCCAATGGAAAGCTCTTCTGTCCGGCAGAGAAAATTACCGGCAGCGTTGTTCACCAGCGCGTCCAGCGGCCCATCCTGCCAGATCGCGTCGATCATGGTATTGACTCGCTCATTATCGCGGACGTCGCAAGAAAAGGTCTTTACTGTTCCGCGGGTGGACTTGCGAAGTTCGTCGGAGGCTTCAGCCAGCACGTCTTCGCGGCGTCCACAGATGTAAAGCGATGCGCCCAGTTCCAGAAAGCGCTTGCCCATGCTCTTGCCCAGGCCGGTGGCGCCGCCGGTGACCAGAATTCTCTTGCCTGCGAGTAAATTCTTTTCAAACACAGTTGTTTGTCCTTCTCTTTAGGGAGTGTCGAAACATCGTACACGGCGGAGAGCTGACCCGCCAGCGCAGCCGATTCTCTTATCGCTGGCGAGCCTCATTCCTTCGCAGCTGTTAGCTAGCTGTCTCTCGCACCGCGACCAGGGGCAGGTCGAGCTCCGCGGCCCATTTTTCCCATGACGCGGCTTTGCGTTGCAGGAAAATACGTTCGAGTGCTGTGCGGTCCGCTTTCTTCAGCCCAAGTTCCGACAGCAGCTTTTCTGCGAAGTGTGGCTCCAGCGCCGCAACGGCAATCCATCCGTCGTTTGCCCGATAGAAGCCGTAAAGCGGATAGGCCCCTCCCAGCAATCCGTTGGACGTTGTAAGACCGGCCTTGAGCGGCGCTGCCAGCTCCTGGGCACATTCATGCAGAGAGACCCATGCGCAGCCTGCCTGGCCTTTGCGCGCTGATCGATTCAGCAGAGCCAGCGCCATGCTTACAGCTCTTTCCGCTCCCGCCAGATCGATAAACAGCGTTGGCGGCATCTGTGGAGGCCGCAAAAGGCCTAAATCACCCTGGTACGTCAGATCGTGGCCGGTACGCTCCTGGAGCGGCGTAGCGTAACCAATGATCCCCACAAAGCAGAGCTTTGGATGGCGCGCGTGCAGGCTCTCCCAATCCAGCCCAAGGCGCTGCAACGCCGAAGGCCGAAAAGAAGCCAGCAACAAATCCGCAGTCGCCAGCAAATCGTCCAGCTTTGCGCGCCCATCAGGAGACTTAAGATCGAGCCGTAACACGGTCTGTCCCTGGCACA
>JBAVUZ010000869.1:0-9403 GCA_049697035.1 Candidatus Angelobacter sp.
GCGGCGTCAAAGGAGATGGAGCCGGTAGAAATCACGGCGATGGGAACAATGGCTTCCTTGCTCCCCAACCGCATAATGGAACCTTTGCCAAACTGCTTTTCTATTTGTGAGAGCGCAAGATCAATCGCCCTGGTTTTTTCCTGTCTTTCATCGGCCATTCATTTTCTCCATGCGGCATCTCCCGTAAGAGGAGGAGCCATGCCTTTAGTGGCGCTGTGAATTTCCCTTGCTGCGGGGCTGACTTTTATATTTCTATCATAGAGCGAATAAAAGGGGAACTGGATTTTTTAGCGAAGCGTAAAAAAGCTCCCGGGCCTGAAACCCGGGAGCGGAGCCGACAGGAACAAACTCGGTTTTACCAATAAGTGAGCTTTACGTTGTCGAGCCAGGTTTTGTAAGCCGCGTGATTGCCTCTCATGTCTTCCTGGAAAGCCACATTTAGTTCATTCACGCTCGAATTCCGGGCGGTGTACGTGCGATTCACATAGTGCTTTACGCCATCGAGCGTTACCGCAATATAGGTCAGGGTAGTGGAGGTCCGCTTGAATTCCCAGGTCAGGTGGTGCCATTTGTAGGCTGCGGGAGCGTGGCAGGGGATGCCGGTATTCATCCAATTGCCATTGGCGTTGCCCCATACATCGAAGTGGCCGCCGGCGATGTTGCACTCTGTGCCAAAAATCCACCGCTTGTGGCCGTTGGCCTGGTTGCTGTCGAATTCCAGAGCCTGAGAGTTCTGAGGCAACTGGATATAAAAATCGATGTCATAACGCAGGTTGGTCGCGCCATTGGCCGCGCCAAGCTGTTTCCACCACAATGCGTCGGCATAGGGGTTGCTGCTGGCTATCGAGAAGACTCTGGACACACCGCTCATGCTGGGCGATGAGGTAGTCGCTGTATAAATGGACGCGCCCGGACCGGCCGCATTGGCGCCCGCGCAGGCCACGCAACTTTGCCATCCACTCATTCTCTGGATCTGGCTCTTGACTGTCTGGGCGGATGAACGAAGCGAAGTCGCCGCAAAAAGGAACAGTGCAACTACGAGAATGGAAACGCTTTTGGTTGTTTTCTTTACCATCACTACTTTTACTCCAGGGGATTTGTTTGCCGCCATTTCCAACGGCGAAACTGAGCGTAACGACCGATCTACTCTGCTTCAACCCTTTTCGACCTGCCGCGCGAGAAACCAAAAATTGCGAACTACTAGGTGATTACGACAGCTACTTAGTTCCAAAAAGCAAAAGGAGCGGAATCAAATCCGCTCCTTTTCGTGTTCATGAATATTAATCGTTCTTCACATTCGTGACGATTTTTGAGGTGAGTTCCCTCTGAATTGAGGACCCTTAGTACTACCAGAGCACTACCAATATGTGAGAGTGACTTTGTCCAGCCAGGTGGAATAGGCGTGCATGGCGGAATCACCATCCATCTGGAAGGCCACATTCATTTCGTGCACGGTTGAGGAACGCGCCGGATAACTGCGGTTTACGTAGTGCGTGACGCCGTCATAAGTGAAGCCGACGAAGATCACGTTGGTGGAAGTGCGCTGGAATTCCCAGGTCAGATGGTGCCACACAAAAGCTGTTGGAGCTAAGCAGGCAATACCGGTCGAAAGCCAGTTGCCGGAAGCGTTTCCCCACACATCCCAGTGGTTGCCCTTGATGTTGCATTGGGTGCCGTAGATGAATTTATGCACGCCGTTGGACTGGTTATTATCAAATTCCAATGCCTGCGACACGCCGGGATTGGTGATGTAGAAAGCCACGTCGTACTTGAGGTGAGTGGCGCTATCTGCGGCGCCAAGCTGCTTCCACCACAGAGCGTCAGAGTAAGGGGTGGTACCGCTGATGCTGAATTTGGCTGATGCGCCGTCAAGAGAGGGAGACGCCTGGTTTTCCACCATGGAGTAAGTGGCCACCGGACCATTGGCATTGGCGCCGGCGCAAACTGTGCAACTGGCCCAGCCTGTCATCTGGTCAATATTGCTTTTGACCACGGCAGTTGATGGAGGGGCGGGAAATCCGGGTGCTGGCGTTGGGGTTGGCGTCGGGGAGCTACCGCTTACGGTCAGGCTCAACGGCGTCTTGAAGACCGCTCCCGTTGAGTCCCAGGCTTGAACCACAACGCTGTGAGTGCCGGCCGACATGTTCACAGAGGTGTTCAGACTGCTTGCAGAAACCAGATAAACGCTGATGTTGTCCACATAGATTCTCATTGCAGTAATCGGATTAGCGGATGTTGCAGAGGCGACGAAGTGGACTGGGGATCCGGCCGTGGATCCGGCTGCGGGGGAGCTCACCGTGACTCCCGCAAAGGATGCGGTGGCCAGAGTCAGGGTCGCAATCATTAACCGAATAGCGTTTTTCACTATCGTACTCCTTCAGAGCTAGGGTGCTTGGCTTGAGGAGCAGAGGTTACGGCTGCATCTACTCTGGATGTATCAGGAGACTACTTAATTAGGTAGGTTTTGACGCTTAGCCTGGTACTACGATTGAAAAATGAGGAAAAGCCGCTGAAATTGCGCCTGAGAACGAAATTAAAGAAGGGGAACTAAGTAATTTTTCCGGTGAAAACCGCCCCACATTACCGTGAGGCGGCTTGTGCAAAACATGTTGGAAGAAATATATCGCTTACGCTGCGGAGTCATGGACTGCAGCGAGCACTTTCTCCGTTTTGTAAACAAGCACGCCCTCCGCTTCTGACTGATGAAGCTTGTGGACCAGATAAAGCGGCCGGTGACGGACTTCATCGTAAATCCTGCCGATGTACTCACCGAGCAATCCCGTGCAAATCAACTGAACGCTGCCCAGGAACAAAATGGCGAGAAGAGTGCCAATGTGTCCTGCTCCCGGGATAATGCCGAAATACTTCAGATGGAATACGGTATTGCCTAAATTCACCAGCGAGAGAAAGAGCGTGAAGGCCAGCACCACTCCGCCCAGGGCCATTCCCAGCCGCAAGGGTTTATAGCTGAAGCTGAAAATCGCGTCCATGGCGTACTTGAAGAGCTTGGGAAGCGTTTGTTTGGCTTCGCCCGCGGCTCGTCCGGCGCGCTCGTAATAGACGATTGATGTCGGGAAGCCGACCCAGGCCCGCAGTCCGGGAAGATAGCGGTTTCCTTCTGAAAGTTTATTGATGGCATCGGCTGCCTGGCGGTCCAGCAGGCCAAAAATCCCCGCATTCAGGGGAATGGGAAAATCCGAGATCAGGCCCATCACTTTATAGAACATGGGAAAAAGCTTGCCACGAAGCCCGGTATCCGCGCGGCTGGAACGCTCGGCAATGACTACTTTCGCGCCATCTTTCCAGGCTTTTACCATGCGGGGCAGGACTTCCGGCGGGTCCTGGAAGTCGCCATCCATCAGCATGATGGCGTCGCCTTTGGCGATTTGAAGCCCTGCGGTGAGGGCCGCCTGATGGCCGAAGTTGCGCGAAAATTCCACAACGCTCACCCGTGGGTCGCGCTGTTGAATCTCTATCAGCAATGAAAGTGATTTGTCCCGGCTGCCATCGTTAACGTAAATGACTTCCCAATGCTCTTCCATACTCTCCATCACGGAGCGTATCGCGGTGTGAAAGGCACTGATGTTTTCTTCTTCGTTATAAATTGGAACTACAACGGAAAGCATGGCCCACTCCAAAGAATTTTTTCTGGCTGCTTGCAATTTGCCTCAGTCTTCGCGAAGGACCGTGAAACCGCGCTTCCACGGCCTCCGCATAAAATCTAGGCTGCTTCGTTCTGTCTTGCTGCTTCTGCTTTTAAAGAAGCCTTGATCGTGACCGCGCGCTCGCCCACAACGTCAGGGCGTCCCACGCTGTAGTAATTAAGGCCTGCGGCTTCCATCAAAGCTGGCTTAAAGAGGTTTCTGCCGTCCACCACAATGGGGTAGTGCAGCAGCTGCTTGACTCGGGCAAGGTCAAGAGCAGCAAAGTCTTCCCACTCTGTGAGCACCAGACAGGCATCGGCGCCTTCCAGAGCTTCGTAAGGGCCGCTGGCGAACTTTACCGCGGTGTTTGGTCCAAATTCCTCTGCGGCCCTGTCCATAGCGGCCGGATCATAAGCGGTGACAGAACAGCCTTCCTTAACAAGCGATTTGATGATGGATACCGCCGGCGACTCACGAAGATCGTCAGTGCCATTCTTGAATGCCAGGCCAAGCACACCCAGCTTTTTGCCTTTTAAGGTCCAAAGGGCCTTACGAACTTTGCGCAGGAAGCGGTTGCGCTGCTCTTCATTCACTCTCACTGTTTCATCGAGCAGTCCAAAGTGGCAGCCATTTTCGCGGGCCACAGACCGGAACGCCAAAAGGTCCTTGGGGAAGCACGAGCCGCCGTAACCCACACCCGGCGAGAGGAAGCGGCGACCGATGCGTGAATCTGTTCCGATTCCCTCACGTACCTGCTCAACGTCCGCGCCCACGGCTTCACAAACACTGGCTACAGCGTTAATAAAGGAGATTTTCATGGCCAGAAAAGCATTCGAGGCATGCTTAATCAGCTCTGCGCTCTTGGCGCTGGTGCGGAGCAGATTGGCCTTAAACGGGCCGGTCACAGGGCCGGGAATAGCGCCGGGTTTCTTGAAATAACTGCCATCTACCAAAGGCTGATAGGCCTCGGCCAGCAGATCGGCGCAACGGTCGCTATCCGCACCCACCACAATGCGGTCAGGATAGAGAAAGTCAGCCACGGCCGTTCCCTCACGCAGGAACTCCGGATTGGAAGCAACGTCAAACAGCTCAGCGGGCGCGCCATTCAACAGCATGATCTTTCTTACCCAGCTGTTGGTGTAAACCGGAACCGTGCTCTTTTCGACAACGACTTTATAGTCGTCAATGGCACAGGCAATGCCCTGGGCAACCGACTCAACATAAGAAAGATCGGCGTCACCGTCATCCTTGGGCGGCGTGCCGACTGCTATGAAAATCAGCTGGCTGCGCCGCACGGCGTCGGCCAGGTCGCCAGTAAAATCCAGGCTCTTGCCGCGGTGACGCTCAAGCAGCTCAGGAAGGAATTTTTCATGGATTGGGCACTCGCCGCGCTGGAGCTCGGCGAGTTTGCGTTCATCGTTATCGACTAAAACAACTTGGTGGCCTAATTCAGCGAAACATGCGCCTGCTACCAGCCCGACATAACCGGATCCTACAACTGCAATTCTCATTTACCGTCCCCAGGGTCCTTAAAACGAAGTTTGTTCTCAACCAAAAGCGTGTTGAGAGCAGCTAAAAATCTTCGATGTCAGAACACCTGCTTGGGATGTCAAAACTAAGTAAATCCAGCAACATCCAACTTTGCCCTGAGAGATGACATCTCACAGTGGCCAGAGTTGCTGCTCGCATCGCTCTGAGCTCAGCAGTTGCGGACTACTTGTCCCTTCAGGCTTTCATGACCCAGTTAAGAAAACTCACATTTGCCGGTGTTGTTGCCGTACTGTCGCTCACCATGCTCACAGGCTGCCAGGGACTGGGCGCCAGCACCGGCCCCACTCCAACGCCAACACCAGTGGCGTCTCCCACTCCTGCCGGTTCGCTCCAGAGCGTGAACCACATTATTTTCATGATGCAGGAGAACCGTTCTTTTGACTCTTATTTCGGAAAGATTAATGACTATCGCGCCAGTTTGGGCCTGGGACGAGATGCTGACGACCTGGAAACTGATTTCACCGAACCCGCCGACGACGGTGACTTTATTACCACGTTTCATTTGGCCACGAGTTGCATCTACAACACCTCAGCAGCGTGGCTGGAAAGCCATGGCAATGCCAACCGCTTTGATACCAGTGACAGCGCTCCTCTTTTGCTGGATGGATTTGTTCATACTGCGGCTGGTCTTGCAATTTTCGATGGCGATCCGGACACCAAGGGCGTCCGTTCCATGGGATATTACACGCAGACAGACCTGCCCTCGCCTTACTGGTTCGCAACTCAATTTGCCACGTCTGATCGTTTCTACAATCCTGCGCCCGTACAGACAGAAGATACCCGGCTCTACGCCATGGCTGCCACGTCGCAAGGCCTGGTCCATCCCCCGCAAGACACAAATACTCAGTTAACGGCAAAGACAATTTTCCAACTGCTGGATGCCGCAGGCATTTCGTGGAAAATATATTCGGTTGACCGGCAGCCCGACGGAAAACTGATCACCACGCTGCGCAACTTCCAGCCCTATGGCGCAACCAAGGAAGACCACATTTTTCCCATCTCTCAGTTCCTGACGGACGTACAGAACAATACTCTACCGGCCTTTTCGTACATTGAGCCGGGATTTGCATCAGGGCGCGATGAGCATCCGGGAAAAACCAACAACATACAGCCCGGAGCGGCGTTCGTGAATTCTCTCTTTGTGGCGCTGATCAACAGCCCGTCATGGAAAGACTCGATTTTCATTGAGACCTTCGACGAAAATGGCGGGCTGTTTGACCATGTGAGTCCGATGATTGACGGACGGGCTATCCTGGAGCTTGGCGTTGGAGCAACGGGGCAGGCAGTGGGCGCGGGTAAATATCCGACCGATGCGGCCATCATGCATGTGCCGAGTCCAGACGGAATAAAGCCGCGCGACCTGATCCCCCTAACAGATCCGGTAGACGATTTCATCCGGAGCGGCTTTCGTGTGCCATTAATCATCGTGTCACCCTTTGCCAAGCCGCATTATGTTTCTCACACGCCCATGGACTACACAGCAGTTTTGAAGTTCGTGGAAAAGCGTTTCAACCTACCAAGCCTTAACGCGCGAGATGCAGCCCAGGCGGATATGGAAGAGTTCTTTGATTTCTCCTCTCCCAATTTGAATCCACCTTCGCCAGCGAGCCAGCCAATCAATTTGCCTTGCAATCCGAATCTGGCGTCGGGCACGAAGGATGTGCCGTTCCCGCAGTAAAGCTCTCAGCACTCAGTAATCAGCCGGAATTCAAGGCCTCGAGAGATCGGGGCCTTTTTCAGTATTGCCGCCTCCCATGCTGACCTGAGAAAGGCCCCGAGCCATGGTTTAAACTCAAACTTCAGGGCTTCTGCCGGAATTGCGGGGACTTGCCTGAACCTTTAAGGTAAATAACCGACATGCACTAACGATTGCCCCATGTGGCTTGGGTTTCGCCGTTTTTCTGTGGTACTTTAGCCCCAATTACACTGTGCGCGGTTTCCCACGGCATTTGGAAAGGCTGCCCCTTCAGGATTTATTGATTTTTTATGGCACTCGGGTTTGGTTTCAACAAAGTAAAGGTCCTCGCGCAGGCGGAGAAGTTTGTCCAGCAAGGGAAGCTGCCCAGCGCGATTTCTGAATACGAGAAGGTCATCAAGGAAGACCCCAAGGACCTGACGGTCCTGAATACGATTGGGGACCTCTACGCACGCGTTGGCAACAACGATCAGGCGACCTATTACTTCAAAAAAGTTGGCGACCAGTACGCACAGAATGGCTTTGCCGTTAAAGCCATTGCCATTTACAAGAAGCTGACCAAAATCGGCCCTTATAACTCTGAGAACATCACCAAGCTGGCGGAACTCTATGGACAACAGGGCCTCTACAATGACGCCCGCGTCCACTATATGCAGGTGGCCGACCATCTCTTAAAGTCGGGCGACAATGCGCAGGCCGCCAGGGTGTTCCAGAAAATCCTGGAGCTTGATCCGGAAAATGCACACACACAGGCCAAGCTGGCCGATCTCTACACAAAGCTCGGCAAGAAAGAGGAAGCGCGCAACATTTATTACAGCGCGGCTGAGTCGCTTTACGCTCGCGGATCTTATACCGCGGCGGAAGAGGCGCTGGGCAAAGTGCTTGCGCTCGATCCCCTGAACACCGGCGCGCTGATGCTGCGCGGAATGATTTCCGTGGAAGCCGGTGACAGCCAGGCTGCGGTGATCTACCTGGAGCAGGTTACCGACATTGATTCACGGCCTGACGGCCTGCGCGCCCTACTACGCGCCAAACTTCATACCGGCAACGCGGATGGCGTGGAAGAAGTGGCCGAGAAGCTGCTGGCGAAGCACAATGACACGACAGGTGTGAGCACAGTGGCGCAGTGGTACGTGACTAACAATCGCGAGGAGAGCGCGCTGCGCCTGTATGAAAAACATGCGGAGCGCCTGTTCGGCGGCAATCCGGCGGCGCTGCAGGAAACGCTTGCTCCGCTGACCAACCGCGTCCAGAACAATCCGGCGGCGCTGGCCATTTTGAACCGCCTTACAAACAAGTCAGGCGGACACGCGCAGACCGCCGAGGTAATGGAGATACAGGCGCATGCGGCAGCGCAAAAAGGCAATTTCACTGAGGCGCGCGATCTCTACAAGAAGCTCACGGAGATGGAGCCCGAAAACGGACTCCATGCCCAGAATTACAAACAGATGCTGGCCAAGCTGGGAGAAGATTCAGCCACACGCATCCTGACCCCGGAGGAGGCCGCGCAGGCCTTCATGGTGGAGGAGCTGGACGAAACAGCCACACCGGTGCAGCAGAGTTACGATCCGCCGACGGAAAAGGCCATTGAATCCGCCCTGACGGACGCCGAGTTGTACGTTTCTTATAACGTCCCTGCCAAGGCGATTCCGCCCCTGGAAGCCGCGTTGCCACTGGCTCCAAAGGACGTGAACCTGAACCAGCGGCTGGCCAGCTTGTATGTTCGCGCTGAACGTTTTGCCGATGCCGCGCGAATGTACCAGAACCTGAGCAAGATCTATGACGAGCTGGGCCATCCGGCGGAGGCGGCAAAATATCTTGAAGCGGCAAAGAAATTTTCTTTGCGCGCGCCCGCGGGTGCCGCTCCGGTCACGCCCGTTACTCCGCCACCAACGCCAGCCGCAGCTAAACCCTCATGGCCGCCTTTGCCGGTTGAGACCAAGCCCACTCCACAGCCGGAACCTGTTGCTGAAGCGCCAGTGGAAATGGAAGCAGAAGCTGCGCCTTCAGTGCAGGAATTTTCATTCGATGCGGCTGATATGGTTGAGGCAGAGCCTGAGCAGGCGGTGAGTGCGCCGATTGAGTTTGCTCCAGCGGCTGAGTCAGTTCCTCCGCCTGTAGAAGTAAGTTTTGAGCCGGTGGCCATTGACGCGCCTACTCCACGCGCGGCTGCGCCTGAAGCTGCTGAGATTGATATCTCCAATGAGTGGGAAGAAATGATTGAAGTTGAGCCGGAAGAGGCCCCGGCTCCGGCGCTTGAAGTGCAGTCTTACCAGGAAATTGCCGCACAGCCGGCGATGGCGGCGGAAGTCTCGCTGGAACCGGTGGTTCCGATGGAGCCCGACCGGCCTGATGTTGCCGCGCAAGTTGCCGACAAGATTCAGGAAATCCATTTCTATATTTCGCAACAAATGTGGGACCAGGCCAAGGCAGCGATTCTGGATTTGACCGAGCTTGCGCCTGATGCTCCAGAGGTAACCGAGCTAATAGCACAAGTCTCAAAGGGACAAGC
>JBAVUZ010000870.1:0-4844 GCA_049697035.1 Candidatus Angelobacter sp.
ATGCTGAGAAGGTGGGGAATCGGTTCCGCCCACTCTCCGACAAGGGAAGTAACAAATTTCTTTCGAGTCTCGGCGAAATTACCGGGATCTACTGGAGGCAATGGAAAGCGCTGGGAATCAAATTGCAGATACCAGATCACATGCTCAGAGTCGACTGCGAGCGTGCCCAGCGCAATGCCGCCCGTCACCGCGTGAAATTTATTGAAGTTGTTGCTGGCCCACCGCACAGTGCTCTTACAACTCACCATGCCAACGATTTCAAGTACCTGCGCCTGCGGAGACGGCCAACCGGGAAACAGTGCCTGCCGCGCGCGCGACCGAATGCCTTCCGCGCTGACATAGAGATCGGCTTTTACGCTTGCGCCGGTGTTCAGGCGCGCCTGCGTCACGTTGCCCGCATCGTCAAAATCCAGCGCCGCAAGTTCGGCGTCAAAGAGCGGAGCGCCGGCGGACGGTAAAGCGCGCATCAGGGCGTCAATCAATTGGCGGCGGCGGATGCTGCGTGTGCCCGCCGGCAATGGCTGTTCATAGAGGATCTGCCCGCTGGAGCTGCGGCAAAAATAACGCTGCAGCGGAGCGCCCCCGTTTTCCCCGGCCAGGTTCACGCCAAAACTCTGGAGACAATCAATGCCTTCCGGCATGAGAATGAAGCCCATGCCAGTTTCCTGGCCCTGGCGCATGCGCTCATAAATCTGGCAGTGGTGGCCTTGAGCGCGCAAGGTAATTGCGCTCATCAAGCCGGCGATCCCAGCGCCAAAAATTGCGATCTCCATGCTGCTCCTTATGAGTAGTGGCTTTCCAGGTCTTTCGCTTTAGCGTGCTGATTGTGAGTCTGAGAACCCTTCTTTGCGCGTGAAGGAGCTGATCCGCCCGGAAGAGTTCAACCGCAATCGCCTATCAGATTGGCGGTGTTTATTCATTGTGAACCAACGTGAACGAACGTTGCAAAATTTCCATCGCAATACGAGAGTCCACGGCCATTGGCAATCAGGAACTTGCAGCCTGCTTCTGTTTGCTGAATATTGCCTGCATATTTTCCGGCGAGAAAAATTCCGGCACCGGCACGGTGTGCGCAAGCATGCCAAAGAACCGGCTGCGCTGCTCCGGATTTTCACGTAGCGCTTCCAGAAGCTGCTGCACCTCCGGCGGGGGCGGTTCCAAGGCCGCCAGTTGCGTGGTCAGGTCGAAGTACGGCAGCTCAGTGTTGTTGCGCGTCTGCTCATAAGCAGCCAGCGCTTCTTCCAGAGGCTGGCGGCCGCTAAAGCCGGCGTCAATGGCATCTGCGAGCCACTCGGCGCTGCCAAATGCATCTGTGATTCCGGAAGCCGTACAGGGATCTTTCTGATAGCCCGCATCGCCCACCAGCGCCCATCCGGGTCCATAGGGCTTGCGGACGTGGCTTGGAATTGCGCCGCCCACATAACGCGATTCGCGCTTGCCTGCCTGCATCCGTTCCCACAACTCAGGCGCGTGCTGGGCGATCACGGCGCTGTGGTGTTTTTCAATGTTGGCGCGGACCGTGGGAAGATCGCGGGCGGCAAAGGCCACGCCGATCAGTGAAAGATTGTCATTGGTGTTGTAAGCGAAAATCACGTTGCCGGGACGCAGCCACAGATGCCAGCCGACCATGGGCACGCCGCTGTAATAGGCGTACCACGAACCTTCCAGGGCAGGCCCGGTTTTGTACTCCGGCGCTTCCACGGCTTTGGCCACCATGCTGAACATGCCATCGGCGCCGATGGTGATGCGCGCTTTTTCTGTAACCATGGGGCCATTTTTTTCATGGCCGCGAATGCCGACTACTTTGCCGTCTTCAAAGACGACCTCCTGGGCGGAAAAGCCTTCGCGCAACTCCACGCCGGATTTCACAGCGGCATCGACCAAGATGGGATCAAGCCTGATGCGGCGCGGCGCAAAGGCCTCAGTAACTCCGCCTTCCGCGGGGACGGGAGAGCCCGTAAGCGAGAATGCGCCGTAATCAAAATGGTTGGTGAGAATCGGTGGGCAGTTGGACGCTTTCAGAGTGTCCAGCAATCCCCAGCGCTTCAGCCGGGCGGAGCCGGTCTGGTGCACATAGTGGTTGGAAAACGGCATGTCGCTGGGAAAGGTGCCGCGATCGAGAAGCAGAACTTTGTAACCCTTGCGTGCCAGCAACAGAGCGGTAGGAGCGCCGGCGCAACGCGCGCCGACAACAATCGCGTCATACATGGAATTTTTTTCCCCGGCCAGGTCCGTTGCGATCCGAAACCCGGCTATCAGTTCAAGCGTGTGCTGTTATTATCGTTCCCAAAATGGGTTCAGCGTTACAAAATTCTTAGGAAAAGATTAGAATTCATGGGATTTTTACCCCCGAAACCGCAACCCGCCTGTTTTCTTTGTGCGGCGGTGCAAAAAGAGGTGGCTAAATGAAGACAAACCTTGAAACCATCAAGGGAATTTATGTGGGCGATGCCGAACAAATTGCGAAAAACCTTCAATCCGCGCTGGCCCCGCGCTTTGAATGGACCGAGGCCGCCGGCTTTCCCTATGCCGGGACCTACCACAGCATGGAAGAGGTGGGGAAAAACGTGTTTGCCCGCCTGGCCACCGAATGGGACGGCTACCGCGCGGAGGTGGACAAGTTTTATGACGCCGGCGACACCATCATTGTGACCGGCAGATACCTGGGGACATACAAGAAGTCCGGGGGCGTGATGGACGCGGTTTTTGCCCACATATGGAATTTCAAGGACGGAAAAATCGTGAAGTACACCCAGAACGTGGATACTAAAAAGGTGTGGGACGCGATTGAAGGGAAATGAGCTGGGCTTTCAGGACGAGATTCAAGAAAGAGATTGTGGCGGAATTTCTGCCTCCGGCGCGGCCACGGAAGCGGCAGAAGGTCATTATCCTGTGCGACGGCATGCCGGGAATGCCGCGGAAACAGGCGTTAATGGAATTCCTGGCGGCAAAAGGCTATTGGGTCTTCTATCCGCGATACCGGGGATCATGGGAGAGCGGCGGTAAGTTTCTGCAAAAATCTCCTGAGCGGGACATTCTTGACGTGATTGAAGAACTGCCAAAAGGCGTTCGCGAACTGGCGTTCGGCAAACGGTTTGACGTGAAGCCGGATGAGATCTGTGTGATCGGCGGCAGTTTTGGCGGCGCGGCGGCCATTCTTGCCTCGCTCGATGACCGCGTGAAGAGAGTGATAGCCAATTGCCCGGTGGTGGATTGGGGAATTCTTGCTAAGGAAGAAAGGCTGGAGACCTCCAATCCGAACTATGCGGCGTATATTCGCGAGGCGTTTGGGAATGGTTATCGCCTAACGGACAGCAACTGGCGCAAGCTGCATAGCGGCAAGTTTTACAACCCGGCGTATCACATTGAGGAGATCGATCCCAAGAAGATCATGATGTTTCATGCCAAAGATGATCCCTACGTTCCCTACAAGTCAGTCAAGAAGTTTGCAGACCAGACCGGCGTGAAACTGAATTCATTTTCGCGGGGCGGGCATTTGAGCACGGAGATGATTGTGCAGAAATATTGGGTGAGGATAAAGAAGTTCTTTACGGGTTAAAGATTTTGCCGGAGATTTTCGCAGATAAACGCAGATCAGAAATAATTAGCCGCGAATTAACGCGAAAAAGCGCGAATCTGATTTGGTTCGTGCTGATTCACGAAATTCACGGCAAATATTTTCGCATCCTTCCGCCAGATTGGCAGGTCAGCTACCTTTGACGAGCAGCTGGTTTAACGCTCTTTGCCGCAGATTTTCGCAGATAAACGCAGATCAGAAAATAGTTAGCCGCGAATTAACGCGAGAAAACGCGAATCTGATTTGGTTCGTGAGCATTCGCGAATTTCGCGATGCTCTATCCTGCAAAGCAGTACCTCAGCGGCTAAAGCCGAGTGTCTTTGCAGTCTAACCGCAGGCCTGAAGGCCTGCTCCACCCCGTCGTGGGACACAGCAAGGTAGGGAAGATGTTTAGCCAGCGTCATCCGTACGCCCGGATTGGCGGGCAAATGTTCCCCTACAACAATTGCAGGAATATGCTGCAGTGACTCAGATCGTTTTCATTTGCCTCTTTCGCAGATTGGCGATAAGCAATTCACGTAAGAGTCACACCGGCGTCAGCTTCTTGAGAAACCCTGTCGTTGGACGCTTCCGAGGGTTTAGGCCCCGTCGCCAGAAGCGCGGGAAGGGCCGGATTTACGGGCTTTAGATTTCTTCTTGCGCTTTTTTTGCTTGGGGCAACTTGCGCTGCATTTCAGCGGCGGCGAACGCCAGCAGCTTTGTCATTGCAGGGTCAAACGTGCCGAATTCATTAGTGTTTTTCGGATCGTATTTGTCGGGAACTTTCATTGGCAGTTATGCCTTGCATAATGTTCCTTCCTTGCTAAAATTGCGCGCCATGTACGCTTTGCTTGCATTTCTTTTCGGCATTCTAAGTGCTGCCAAGATTCAAGATCGCAAACACGCCAAACACGATTACAAGCCCACAGAACAAGACCGTTGCAATAACGAAAGCGTCATTCCAGCGCGGATTCAAATCAGCTTTTCTGACGAAGATAAAAAAGAGAGTAGAGCCTACCAGGACCAGCAGTATGCCTTGCAGAAGTCTCTTAAGAGAGCAGCGTGGCTTACATTCTGGGCTGTCTTTATTTATGCTGCAATCACTCTCGCGCTCTGGTGCGTCAACAAGAAAGCCGCCGATGCTGCCAAGAGCGCCGCTGATACCGCCCGCGACACTCTGATTTATAGTCAGAGACCCTGGGTTCATCCTTCTAGCCCAATAAAACTGACTCAGCCAATAGTTATTGGGCCAAATAGAATTGCAGTGTCCGGCACAATGGCCATAAAG
>JBAVUZ010000871.1:0-1871 GCA_049697035.1 Candidatus Angelobacter sp.
GCGTACAGTGCATGCGGCCATGGTGTCCGCGCATCCTGAGGTTTACAAGCCCGGTGACCATTACCAGATTGAAGTAACGCGCATGCATGACCAGATCAATTCACGCGCGCGGACGATTTTGTGGGTGCTGTTTGCTGCATCCGGCCTGCTGTTTGTGATTGCCTGCTCCAACGTTGCCAACCTTATTCTGGCGCGGGCCGTGCGTCGCGAACCGGAGATGGCCATTCGCTCAGCGCTGGGAGCAACCACCAGCGCGTTCAGGCGTTCATTGCTTGCGGAAGGAATCGTGCTTTGCGGTAGTGGCGCGCTGGCAGGGATGGCCATTGCAGCGCCGATGGTGGCCGTGCTGGCTAAATATGCTTCAAGGTTTTCAGTGCGCGCTCTTGATCTCACATTGGATTTCAGTATGGTTTGGATCGGAGTTGCGCTTGCGATGGTCGCCGCAGTTTTCCTGGCGTTTGTACCTCGCCTGCCTGCCCCCGATACGTCCGCTGGATTTGGCCTCTCAAGCAGCGGTGCGCGCGTGAGCGCAGGAAGCAGCCGCCGGCTCGGCATTTTTGCGGTCACGCAAATTACGGCGTCATTTCTCTTGCTGGCAGGCGCGGGCGCGCTGGTAAAAACCCTGCTGGTGCTGGAGAAAACGCAGCCGCCATTTGAGACAGCGCACGTCCTGGCGGTGAACCTGCCCGTGATGGCGGAAGGCAAAACGCCGGACCAAGTGCGGGATTTTTATCGTGAAGTGTCACGCCGCGTGAGCACGCTGCCCGGAGTGCAGCATGTCTCTTCGGGCTTCGGCGTGCCGTGGCGCGACGGCCGGGCGCTGAGCATCAGCTTTACATTCTCTGTCGAAGGCGCGCGGCGCGAAAACAGCGAAGACCTCCGCGCACGCTTCAGGTCAATTTCGCCCGGTTTCTTTGAAACCCTGGGCGTGCCAATTGTTGAAGGCCGCGACTTCAGGGACACGGACCGTGACGGCGCAGAGCGCGTGGTCATCATCAGCCGCAGCGTGGCCCAGAGGCTCTTTCCTGGTCGGGAGGCTGTGGATCGCCATCTGCAATGGACGGACGGCGTGATGAAGTTTATCGGCATCAGCACTGAGCCGCGGAGGATCATCGGCGTGGTGCCAGACGTGGACGATGAAAACATCATTCCGCAACCGGCCATGACGATCTATCAGCCATCAACGCAGGAAGGCTGGAACGGGCGGCTTTTTGTGCGCGCGCAAAATGATCCGTATGCGCTGGTTCCTACTATCACGCGAACAATCCATGACATGTCAGCAGACCAGCCTGTGGAGCGGGCCAGTTCGCTGGAAGATGTGCGCGCTGAAGTGTTGACGCCTGACCGGCTCAACGCAATCGTGTTCGGCGGATTTGCCACGCTGGCGCTCTTGATTTCCGTGGTGGGAGTAGCGGGCGTGCTCGCCTTTTCCGTAAGCGGACGCACGCGCGAATTTGGAATCCGCCAGGCCCTGGGCGCGCAGCCGCGCAGCATTCTCGCCAAAGTTCTCGCGGAGGGCCTGGTTATTGCCAGCGCGGGCGTAGTTGCGGGTGTTGTAGTTGGTTTTGCCCTTGAACGCACCATCGGCAAGTATGTTGGTGTAGTGCAATTGCCGGGAGTGCTGCCGTTGATTGCATCCGCCGCGGTAATCCTGGCTGCGGCGGTGATTGCATCAGCCCTGCCTGCTGCGCGCGCTGCCAGGGTCGATCCGTCAGTGGCGCTGCGCGCTGAGTGATAGCGGAACAACCTACCACGGAGATGGCATGAATAAAGGTGCAAGTTCTGAGGCGGTATGCTCCAGGGGGAAGGAATCTGGGGCAGACAGGTTGCAGGCTGTGCTCGTGCAGTGAGGCAGTACGACCTCGACACGG
>JBAVUZ010000872.1:0-2828 GCA_049697035.1 Candidatus Angelobacter sp.
GCCGCTCGCGCGCCGGCTTGAAATCGCCCAACCGGCCCATCGGATCATTCCTGTTCCTGGGACCGACCGGCGTCGGCAAGACCGAAGTCGCCCGCACCCTGGCGCACTTCCTCTTTGGCAGCGAGAAATCGCTGATCCGCTTCGATATGTCAGAGTTCATGGAGAAGCATTCGGTCAGCAAACTGATCGGTTCGCCTCCGGGATACGTGGGATACGAAGAAGGCGGACAGCTTACCGAGCGCGTGAAACGGTCACCTTATTCAGTCGTGCTGCTGGATGAAATCGAGAAGGCGCATCCGGATGTGTTCAACATCCTGTTGCAAGTGCTCGAAGATGGACAGCTCACTGACGGACTGGGCAACACGGTTGATTTCAAGAACGTAATCATCGTGATGACCTCAAACATTGGCGCGCGGCACCTGATGAAGCGTAAAGGACTCGGCTTCTCACTGGACAAGGAAGAAACGGTCCACGAGAAGGTTGAAGAATTGGTCAAGCAGGAAGTAAAGAAGACCTTCAACCCTGAGTTCCTGAACCGTCTGGACGAAGTAATCATCTTCCAGGCCCTGACCGATGCCGACCTGATCCAGATTCTTGAACTGCTGGTACAGCAGCTCAACGGAAACCTGGCGCAGCGTCACATAACGATCACGGTGACCGAGGAAGCGAAACGGTGGATTCTGGACAAGACGCTGGTGGACCGCAGCTATGGCGCGCGTCCGTTGCGCAGGGCCTTGCAGCGGTACATTGAAGATCCGCTGTCTGAGGCGCTGATCCAGGGAACCATCACAACGCGTCCGGCTTTCATTGAGGTCTACCTTGATGGAGCGCAGCTGTTCTATCGCCCGGTGGGCGATGGCGCAGAGAAGAGCGATGGAGTCTTGCTGTACAGCGCTTAACGAAAACTTTCAGCAGGTTAACCAGAGCCCGCCAGTGAACACTGGCGGGTTTTGTATTTGCGAAAACTATCCAACAATCAGAGACCCAAAGGAGACCTATCTCGACTGAGCCAGCGCCATCGCGTCGGCACCCGCAGGAAATCGGAGCTGCCCAGTCCTGTCGTTCACGGCCCGCCACACTACTTCGGCCACATCGGACTCGTTCGTGACCGCAGCCGGCTGCGCAAATGCTGCGAAGATAGGTTCCGCAAAAGCGGCGTACGGCTCAGGAATGAGCCCTTGCATGCGCGATGCGCCATTGCTCGCAAAGCGTGTCGTCGGACCATAGCCCGGCTCAACCAGTTTCGCCTGTGCATTGAAGGACTCAAGCTCAAACGCGAGTGAGCCGGTGAATCCTTCAATGGCCATCTTGCTCGCGGTATATGCAGCCGCCAGTGGCATCCGCGCCAGCGTCACGCTTGAAGTAACGTTCACCACGACACCCGATCTCCGCTCGCGGAAATGGGGCAGCACCGCCTGCGTCATTGCCATTACGCCGAAGGTGTTGGTCTCGAACACCTCGCGCACCGTGGCCATTGAAGTAGCCTCGAAGGCGCCAATGACGCCGATGCCTGCATTGTTGACGAGCGCGTCAATCGCCCCGAACGCGGCAATAGCGTCCCCGACGGCTCTGTTGATACTTTCAGAATTGGTGACGTCAAGCGCTAGCAATTTCAACCGATCGCTCGGCGAGTTGAAGATTTCCGACTTTGGTTGCCGCATGGTGGCGACAACATTCCATCCTCGCTCAAGAAATAATTCTGCCGTTGCTTTACCGTACCCTGACGAAATGCCGGTGATGAGGACTGTTTTATTCATTGATTTTTCCATTGTTTGATCCGTTATTTTTCTACGATAGATGTGATTTTTGGGGTGGTATATAATCAAAACACCTGATTTTATTATTGATCGTCCAAGAATGGACCCGCTAACTGACATCATCGCCCTGCTACGACCGCACGCGGCGTTCTCAAAGCCCATCACCGGTCGCGGAAGGTGGGGCGTGCGCTATGACGCCTATAAATCGCCGAGCTTCTGCATCGTCCTTGATGGGCAATGCTGGCTTACGATTGAGGGCGACACGCCCCAGCGGCTTGAACACGGGGACTACCTGCTTTTTCCCTCTATGCCTGCCTTTACGCTGGTCAGCGAACCGGGTGTCGAATGTGCCCCGGGTATTCCTTCGGCGACAGGCGTCCGGCATGGCGATCCGGAAGGGGCTCCTGACTTTCGCATGATCGGGGGAACGTTTCAGATCGAGTTGGCAAATGCAGCGCTGCTCGGACTCGTGTTCGAGAAGATTCACATTCGCTCCGCCGAATGCGATACCAGCCGCCTCACACGCGTTATCGATCTGATCTTGGACGAGTATGCAGCCGAAAGGCCGGGCCGCGACATGATCCTCGATCGATTCCTGGAAGTTATGCTCGTCGAATCCCTGCGCTGGCGCAGCTTAAGCCAGGAATCCGTGCCTGCGGGTCTGCTCGCCGGGATGCGCGATGCACCCATAGCAGCCGCCCTGCGTGCAATGCATTCCGATGTACGACATGGATGGACGGTAGCCGAATTGGCAAGGCATGCCCGCATGTCGCGGTCTGCGTTTGCTACACGTTTTGCCGCAACAATCGGATGTGCGCCGATGGAATACCTTGCGCGGTGGCGAATGAGTTTGGCCCAGGATGCTTTAAGCCGCAAAGGAAAGTCGCTGGACCGGCTGGCGGAAGAGATAGGCTATGAATCAGCCAGCGCATTCAGCACCGCGTTTCGCAGGCGGATAGGCTGCGCGCCGGGAGCGTTTGCACGATCGCGCCAGAGTGCGTCCAGCCTTTAACCAGAAAATGAAGATGACTTTTTTGTTGCACTATCTTCCACTAGCGGTGGGTGTTGGCG
>JBAVUZ010000873.1:0-5100 GCA_049697035.1 Candidatus Angelobacter sp.
GCGTGTCCGGCGCGATCAGCGACGATGCGCCCGATAATCTGCTTACCCAGCAATGCCAGATCGCCAATCAGATCGAGCACTTTGTGCCGGACGAACTCATCTTCATAGCGCAAAGGGCCATTCTTGACTCCGTTGGCCGTCAGCACAATCACGTTCGCTTCTGAGGCGCCGCGGATCAAGCCCATATTCTTCATGGCCTGCTCCTCACTCAAGAAACCAAATGTGCGGGCCGCCGCCAATTCCTTCCGATAAAGATCCTGGGAAAGATCAATTTCAAAAGCCTGCGCTCCAATGGGCGCAGCAAAATTGATCTTGTACGCCACGGCATATCCGGATGCAGGATAAGCACCGATGAACTTGTTACCTTCACGGACTTCAATCTCTCGCCTGATGCGCAGATAAGTCCGCTTTTTCCGCTGCTGGCGTAAACCTGCCTGCAGAACCATGTCGACGAAGGGTTTGGCGCTGCCATCAAGAATCGGGAGCTCAAGATTATCCAGTTCCACGACGGCGTTATCCAGGCCAATCCCAATAAACGCTGAGAGCAGGTGCTCTGTGGTGGAAATCAAGACGCCCTTTTTTTGCAGACTGGTGGCGTAACTCACGCGGGCCACGTTTCGCCCAATGGCTTCAATCTCAAAACCGTCGAGGTCACTACGACGGAAAACGATACCCGTTCCGGCGGGGGCTGGAAGGATACGGAGGGTCACATTGGCCCCGCTATGCAAACCTATACCTTTGCACTCCACCGGGGCTCGAACTGTCTGTTCAAATGGCAAGTGATTCCAACTAAACAGATTACACCGCCAGGAGCTTGGGCCTATGTTGTTTTTTTACAACAGATCGTGGCCAGAGCGGAACTACTTCTCTTTTACCGGATTGATTTTGGCCACCGTGGGATCGAAAAGCACGTCAGCAGGATGGATGTTGTAGGTAATATTCAGGATAATCTGCTGCGAAATGGTCTCGCCATTCCGCTTGGTGACTGTCATGCGCGGCGTATTGATGCCCTGGAATACTTTCCAGTCGCCATAAATCAATGCTTCTTCATCGCGCTCACGATAGCGAGGATCGCGGGTGGAAAAGCGCTTTTCCAGAGGCAAGTGTGTTTCGGGATCCACCAGAATCGTCACCGACTCATCCCTGGAGTTGATGATTGTGAGCTTTTCCGCCATGTGACCCTCTGAAATGCTAGGGCCTTCATCCAGCAGAAGGATTCCCGGCTCTTTGAGCCAGTTGCGGAGGACATTTTCCAGCGTGTAATGGCGGCGGATGATCGCCTGACGAAGTCTTTCGTCCTTTTGCGGGTCCAGCGGCCGAATGCCTTTATAGGTGATTTCATAAGCCTGGTCACCAACATAGAGCTGGACGATGTCGCGTTGCTTGGTTATCTCAATGCGATCCTTGTCCGGCCATTTCCAGAATCGATAAAACAAGGTGGAACCCACAAGAGACTCATTGTGAAAGCTGCCGGAACGTCCTTCAGCGTAGTAATCCTCAGCGGTGAGATAGGCCTGGCCCCCCAGCGCCTGAACCATTTGCTCAACCAGTGTTCGGGCTTTCTGCTGGTTAGTTTGCGTCTCCCCGGGCTTGACGGACGTATCTTGCTGGCCGTAGAGGCTGGCCACGCACAGGCAGATAAGAACAACAATTCTCATGGAGATCAATACTCTCTTAGATGCAAGAACGACGTGAGCTGCTGCTTTTGCCATCATCCAACCAGCACCGCACCGCCGTTGACGTTGAAGATCTCACCGGTAATAAATCCGGCGTGCGAGGTACATAGAAACAGGACTGAAGCGGCAATCTCTTCCGGCTTGCCGGCGCGGCCCAGCGGAATGGTCGAGTAAACACGCTTGCTGATCGCAGCGTCATGCAATGCAGGCGCGGCCATATCAGTTTCCACCCAGCCCGGCGCCACACAATTCACGTAGATGCCGTCGTGCGCCAGTTCCGTGGAAAGCCCTTTCACCATGCTTATAATCGCTCCTTTGCTGGCTGCATAGTCACAGTGGAATGCTTCTCCGCGCTGCCCCGCGGTGGAACTGATCAATACTATATGACCGCCGGAGCGCTGGCTCTTCATCTGCCCCACGCCGTATTTCACTAGTCCAAAAAGGCTGTCAACATTGATGGCGAGAGTGGAGCGCCATTGCTCATCTGTCATCTGGTCAATTGGCGCATCCTGCGGAGGCCAGACACCGTGATTGCCTATTATGATATCGATCTTGCCAAAGTTCTGAATCGCTGCATCGATTAAAGGCTTGGCGGCTTCAGCCGAGGAAAGATCCGCCTGGATAGCAGTACAGACTTTTGTGCCGCCACATTCCCAGCAAAGGTCGTCCGCTACTTTGCTTGCTTTTTGATAATTAAAGACGACGCGCGCTCCGGCCTGTGTGAACATTCTTACAATTGCCGCGCCGATTCCGCGCGAGCCTCCCGTAACCACGGCGACGCGACCTTCCAGCGACAAGACTATCCCTTTTCCCGACATGGCAAGTACGATACGGAACAATAGGGCATCGGCGCAAGGTCGCGCATGCTAGGAATTCAATCCATTCCATTTCCGTGCCGCGTTGACAAACGCCTGAAACAAATTGCTGGAAAGCTTATCGCTATCAAACGTCCGCTCCGGATGCCATTGCACCGCCAAAACATAATGTCCTGGGACTGTGCCTTCGATTGCTTCGATTACACCGTCGTCAACACAGTGCGCCACCGCGCGCAAACCGTCGCCAACCACATCTGCCGATTGATGATGGCTGGAATTTACCGGTACCAGAGTCGAATCTTTTGCATTCAGAACCTCTTTTCTCAGTAGCGAATCTTGAGCCACAGTCACCTTGTGTGCGATTTCTACTTTGGCGCCAGCGCTGTGATTCACCTCGGACTCAATATCCTGAATCAAGGAACCTGTCCGCCAGACATTGAGAGATTGCAGACCGTAGCAAATGCCAAAGACCGGTTTGCGCAGGTTGTACGCATCCTGGAGCAGCAGCTCGTCGGCGGCATCGCGCGGTGGATCAGCGGGTGCGGTCTTAGCATGTGCCGCAGCGTTGAATTTTTGCGGATCAACGTCTGCCTTGCTACCCGGCAGCAGGATTGCAGCGCACGACGTGATAAGCCGGGCAATCTCTTCCGGCGTACTCTGCAAGGGGATAACAACCGGTTCGCCGCCGGCGGCTTCTATCGCTCGCAGGTAAGGCGGCAGGGCGCGGCCGCTATATTCAGCGTCATACGAGCAGGGCTCAGGTATGGCGATTCTGGGCTTCATTCCCACTGTGCTGTCGCTTTTTGAAGCATCCGTCAAGAATTTAGGCCTCTAACTGCACTTGCGTCCCACTATAACTTTGTAGGTTCGTTCGTTACGGGTTGCTCTGTACGCAAATCTGGAACCAAACAGCGAGAATAATAGAGATCGCCCATGATGACCCGCGCCCGCTCAGTAATCTTGGCTATATCGCGCGTGGACATGCCCACCGTGGAGATCGGCGAACCGACTACCATTTGAATCGGGCCTGGCTTGATGTGATAGGAATTCATCTTGAGCATTTCATACGTGCCAACCAGGACGATCGGGACCACATCCACCTGCGCTTTCACTGCTGCATAAAACGCGCCACCCATAAAAAATTGCAGCTGGCCATTAGGCGAACGGCCACCTTCAGGGAAAATGACCAGCGAATTGCCTTTGCGGATGGACGCAACGGCGAGGTTCAGGCTCCGCACAGAAGCTTTGGGATTTTCCAGCACCACCGGAATCTGTCCGGAGCGGCGCAAGTGCCAGCCCATAAATGGGTAGCGGAACAACTCCTTCTTCGCCAGAATCCTGAACTGAAATGGCAGGTGCGTATACAACACAGGAATATCGAACGCCGAAAGGTGATTCACCACATAAACCTGCGGCTTCGAGATATCAATTCTGTCCAGGCCCTCCACCTGCACCTTGGCGCCAACGGTCCAGAGAATCATCCGCGACCATAGCCGCGCGATCCTCTGCTGCCGTTCCCCGGTAGGATCAAACAGTGAGACCACGAGCGAAACACAGCCAAGAACGACGGTGTAAAGCCAGACAAGCGGCGTCCATACAAAATAAGAGCGCAAGCGAGAACCCAGATGGCGAATGCCGCCTGTTCCCTCCTGCGGCTTAATCTCTGCTTGCGTGGTCTCTGTCACAGGTCAAGCACCCTGCCGAACTGGCTTACGGGCAAGTATGCCCAGCGCTTCACCCACAATGTAAATGGAGCCCGTGATCACGATCACGCCTTTGCTTCCTGCGCGAGCACAGGCACGCTCCAGCGCTTCCGGCACAGAGTTCGCCTGCAATATTTCAGTCTGCGCGTGTGCTCCAAGCTCAGCAATTTGCTGCGGAGAAGCTGCGCGTGGATTTTCAGCGCGCGTGGCGACCACGCAATCAGCCAAAGGAAAAATGATGTCGGCAATCTCTCCGATGGCTTTGTCACGCATAGCGCCGAAAATAAACGTGAGCGGACGGCCTTCATAGAACGTAGAGAGGGCTGAGCGCAATGCCCAGGCTCCTGCAGGATTATGTGCCACGTCGAGCACAACTTCAGGAAAGCCGTCTGCGGGAGGAATCACCTGAAATCTAGCTGGCCACGTGGTTGAGCGAATCCCCTGCTCAATGTCCTCCGCCGAGACATGAAAGCCAAAATTATTGAGCTCTTCTGCCGCTGTAATGGCCAGAGCCAAATTGCGCAACTGGTGGCGGCCAGCGAGCGGAAAATCCACTTTGATCTCCTTGCCCATCACCACCAGAGTGAACTGGTTGTGGCCAATCGTGGTGTGGTGCATTTCAACGTCGGCAGCTGGAGTCAATGAAGGCATATGTTTCACGGCGCTCACCGCGCGGGCGTCGCGCGCCAGGATCTCTTTTCCCAAAGTCTCATTCACAATTGGATGCTGCGGCAGAAGGACAACGGTCCCCTTGGGACGCAGGATACCGGCCTTTTCATGTGCGATTTCCGGCAGCGTATTGCCGAGAAAATTCTGGTGATCAAAATCAATATCGGTAATCACGGAGATCAGGGGATCAACGATATTGGTGGCATCCAGCCGGCCCCCCAGTCCCACCTCCAGCAC
>JBAVUZ010000874.1:0-9954 GCA_049697035.1 Candidatus Angelobacter sp.
CTCCTTACGAGATCCATCTTTTCGTTTATCTCGGGATTGACTGGTGCAAAATAACAAGCGTGATCTCCGCTATCCCGAAACACTGAAGCGGAGATCATGGGTTAATTCGGCAGTTGTGAAAGAAAGCCGCCCAGCTTGGCCGTCGCTTTGAACTGCGGCACAGGGTCAAGCTTCTTGAAGGCGCTGGTGAAGGCATTCGAGAGGCTCCACATGGTCCTGGCCGAGAATTCCGGGTACTGCGGCTCAAAATACAGCCGATGGACCTCGGGCAGCAAGCTTCTGGGCGCCTCCAGCTTGCCGTCGACGAAGGCCGTGTAGAAGATCAGCTTCGCCGTGTCGTCGGTGATCTGGGTCTTTCTCCACAATTCAACCTGGCGCTGCAGCGGCTCGAAGTTCCGCTGAATCCTGTCCACGCCAACTGAGAGCGTGTCAACGAGATTGAAACTCTTGGTGTGCTTGGCAAGCACCGGCGTGAAGTCTCCAGTTATCGCCATGACTAGCAGCACTTCTGAGATCTGGGGTTTTATGAGCGAAATTGAACGGCCTCGCACATCAGACAGGTTGACTAAGCTTCCTGTCCATCCTGTCCATAAAGTGCGGAAATTGGTTCTACTGGGCAGACAGGGCAGAAACAGCGGAAAGGGCGGAAATCAAAGAATCGTCTGTATTCATGCGTATTTGAGCTTATGTCTTCGGAAATCAACAACTTGAGAAATTTGGGGTAGGTCGAATCCCTCCCTCTCCGCCAGAACTCAAATTCCCTGAAAAAGAGCTGGGGTTTCAGTCCTGCTTACCATTTGCTGACCATTTTTAGCGGTTTTAAACCAATCAGTATTTACAAGCTTGGGAGCTGGAAATAGGCAGGAACAATAAGTCTCTACAAAGCAATCACAATTAAGGGCAAGCGCAAGTTTGTCCCCATCAATCCGGGACGGGGACGGCAAGCGGAACAGCCGGCGTCCTTTACCTCCGTTATCACTGTCCCGATAGGAATAAAAGGACGTGGGAAAACGTCGAACAGGACTTTGCCCTTACTTAAGGGGCTCGAAACGAGAAAGACAAGCTCCTCAAATTGCGACTCAGTGCCGGGGCTGCGGGTATCACTCTCCCCAAGGTTAAGCAAAACGCAGACTCAATAACCCTGCAAGAAGCGATTGATAAGGATCTGGACCAAATCCGGGAGCGTGTTACTGGGCTGGAATTGAGACCGCTTACGCCGGTGGGTGCGACCTCCATCCTCAATGAGTTCAAAGCTTTTTCAAAAAAGCACTATCTCAAGGATGTCACCCTAAAGACTCTCAAGGAATATGCATGGTGGTCCAAAGAGCAGAGCAAGACCAAATCCATCCGCACCGCGAGTAACAAACTCTCATCGGCAGGTGTCATTAAGTGATCGTGCCTTCGGATCGACCGCCTGCGCATGCTTTTGATCGTCTTTAGAACGATGGGAGAAAGCTTCCATCATTGTCGAAACTGCTCGTAGGGTGATTGGCTAAAACCACACTACCCCCGTCTTCCCTCCCAATTCCCTGTTATCGCTCGACGATTAGCTTATAGACATGTCTATCCGGTAATGCAATCTGTCAAAAAGTTCAATACTGACTCTTGATCGCCGGGGGGAAACCGGCAGGGACTCAGGTCCGGAGGAATGAGCTGGAGTGGACATCATTTTCAGGCGGCCATTGTAAAGGCAAAAATTCCTCCGTGGTGCAGATAATTTTGCCGTTGTTGGGTGAAAACAGTATTACCTTGTCTCGTCGGCTGCTTCCGTTGATGTGGTGTATCGTGTAAAAAAGAGAGATGGCTGAAATTATCAAGAATTGTGCAAAACGCGCAGTAATGCCGGCGGTGATGCTAAGCAGAAAGCAACCTCTTACAGATGACTGAACAAGAACTCGAGCAGCAGCGGGCGGCGAACTGGCGGATTGACGGCAACGCTGTCCATACGGTGGAAGAGGCGCGAAGTTTTGTTGAGGCCGTTGGCTTTTGCCTGATGTATCCGGAACGGGCGCTGCCGCGTGTGGCGAGCTTTATGGGCGCATACGCAGGATCGGCGGCGGGCTTGCCACTGGCAAAGAATGCCTATGCCGATCCCAGGGCACAGCAAGCCACGGAACTGATGGTGCGCCTGCTGCGTGAGCGCTCTGCTTTTGAAATGACTTTGTCTGGCGAAAACACGCTGATCGTCTCCGCGGCGGCATTTCCTTTTTTCTATGGGTTAGTGGGCGATCGCACGCCAAAAGCGCTGCCGCAGAAAAAAGCCCAGGGCGCGGCGGTTTCTGAGCTATCCGCCAAAGTATTTGAGGCGCTGCAAAAATACGGGCCACTCACCAAAACGCAACTTCAAGAGCATGTGGGCCGCGAAAGCAGCCAGGCGGCGCTGGACCGCGCACTGGCGGAGCTGTGGTCGATCCTGAAGATCACGCGGGTAGATTACAGCCCGAGCGCAGGCGCATCCTGGGACGTGCTGTATCGCTGGGCTCCGGAGCCGGTAAAAGAAGGCATCAACATTTCCGTGCCGGAAGCAGTGACAGCGCTGGTGAGCAAATATCTTGAGACCGCGATTGCCGTGGAGCAGGACGATATTGAACAGTTCTTCTCGCACATGACGTCGCGATCCAAAGTACGCGAGGCCGTGGGCGCGTTATTGCAGGCACGCGAACTAAGCCTGGTGACGATTGGGACGAAGAGCCTGGTACGCCTGGCCCCGCCACCAGATACGCAGCGGAGACGCAACTAATGCGTGATGACTCCCTGGCCGGAAGGAAGTCCGGCTGCAGAAAACTAGTGATCGCCATTGACGGACCCGCCGGTTCCGGCAAGAGTACGCTGGCAGCGCTGCTGGCGCGAAAATACAACTACACCAATATTGAAACCGGCGCCATGTATCGGGCGCTGGCCTTTAAGGCGATGCAAAGCGGCGCTTCATTGAATGATGAGAAGACGCTGGCTGCATTGGCGGACAAGTCACGGATTGAGCTGGTACCGAATCCTGAAGGCAATCGCGTACTGCTTGATGGAGACGATGTTACGGAGTGCCTGCGCAGCCAGGCGGTGACGGATGCGGCTTCAAAGGTGTCAGTGCATCTTGCGGTACGGGAATGGATGGTGGCGGCTCAACGAAAGATGGGCGCGGGCGGCGGCATTGTGATGGAAGGCCGCGACATTGGCACGAAAGTTTTTCCCGATGCTGAAGTAAAGATCTTTCTGGATGCGGCACCGGAGATACGCGGAACGCGGCGGTTTCAGCAGAGTCCAGCGGCGGCGACGCATGAAGCGTCTGTTGTAGCTGAGTTGCAGGCCAGAGACCATCGCGATCGAACGCGCGCCAACTCCCCGCTGGAACCGGCGGCAGATGCTGTGCTCATTGATTCAACCTATCTTACGCTGGACCAGGTGCTGGCGCGAGCAGTTGAGGTGATCGAATCCAGGATGTCCCACATCCAGGAGTCTGAAATGCAGGCATGAGGCGCCTGCTCCAGCCGCGAGGAATACAGCGATAAGCTACTGTTTGCGAATCTGAATGGTACCCCGGTCGGTACGCAGACGGATGTCTGGGCCGCCCTTGCCGACAGTGGCGCGGGCCGTGGCGTCGCGGCGCTCGTTATCGACATTGATGCTGAAATCATTCACGTCAATGGTGCCGTCTTTGCTCTCTGCGTCGAGCCGGAAGCCAGCGACTGGAGGCAACTCAATTTCGATTCCTCCGCGTTCGTTGTTGATATCGATATTTCCGAGCGGCGTCTTGGGGCGAATTGAGACTATTCCGTTGCGATTTTCCACTTCAACTGCACCACTGACTTCGTCGAAATGCACTTCATTGAACCGAGTGTTCAGTTTGACGGGGCCGGCAAGCGCGGTGGCACGAATATCGCCATGGCCCATAGAGATTTCGCCATCGAGCTTGGCGAGCTGGAGATCAGTGCGGACTGACTTTAGGTGGAGGTGTTCCCCGATGTGGGAAAATTGCACGTTGCCGTTGTATCCTGCATCGAACTCCAGGGTGCCGGTGACGTCAGAAACGCTTCCGTCTTCAACTTCGCCATCCACCTGAACATTGCCAGTGACGGTCTTTACGTTGACTGAGCCGTGGCGCAAGTGCAGTGACGTGGCGCCTTTTACATTTTCAGCACTTAGATTGCCGCGATCAGTGCTCAGGTCCACATTGCCTTCACGCTGGGATACGCTCAGATTGCCACGCCGCGTAGCCATAGAGAGCGCAAGCTGCTTCGGCAACTGCAAGTCAAGATCAAAGCGGGCCTTTTCAAAATCACCGCTGGTCAAGTCGAGCAGCCAGACGTTGCCTTGCTGGATAAACTTGGGACGAGTCGAGTCATTCAACCGGTTCGCGTTTTCCTGCGAGTCAGTACGTACTGACTTACGCACCACGGCGTGGACCTGATTGTCCTCACTGGGTGTAACGGTAATGTCGCCCTGGGCGGAAAGGATTTTTATTTCAGAGCCGCCGACCAGCGGCTGGGCAAAGTTGTCAGTGTAGTCATAGTGCTGGCCGAACATGTTGTCCCAATTGTCGTCTACGCCGATTTCATCGCCAATGCCGCGCCAGTTCCAGTCTGCGGTCCGTGTGACCCCCGTACCAAACAGGATTACAAAGACCAGGAGCATAACGCCGCCCGCGCCTAGCCGCGGTGTTGGTTCGCCGTGCTGGCGCGCCCACACATATTCCAGAAGTTTGGCGACTCCCCAGAAAATCAGCAGCAACGGCCAGTAATGCACCATCCAGTTGCGAAATGACGCGAAGGAAATTACACCAGTGGTGCGCAGCAGGAAGAGCACACCGATGGTGATCAGGACGAGCGGACCAACAATGGAACGCGGTCGCGGGCGATAGTAAGGAACTTGTGGCGGCGCACTCATGGTTTCACCTGTGAATCATCCTGGCCAGAGGCGGATGCTGGATTGTCCGCACCGGAAGCCCATTGCGGGGATGGCGGAGGCGGAGGAGCAGTTGAGGTTGTTGTGGTTGCCAAGGGCTGTTGCGGGGACGATTGAACGGCCGCACCCTGCATCCAGCCGGGTTGAATATGTCCTTCAGTGGAACCGGTACGAGCAACCAGAAGCACGCAGCCAATCACCAAAAGCAAGGCGGGTAAGCCCTGGTCAAACCGAATTACGTGGTAACTATCCATCAGGAAGAGCACGCCCAGCGTAATGAGGACCGCGGCGCCCATCAAGCCGTGAGCGCGGCAGCGCGTGCACTGGCAATTCCTGTTTCGGATGTAGGGCGTCATCGCGGACCTCCGACAGTGGGCTGCATGGTGCGCTTATAGGCAAGCCATAGCCCCATGCCAATCAAAAACAGCGGCCACAAGTGATGCAGACGAAGTACGCCCAGATTCTGGAGAAGGAATAGAACCCCAAGACCAATCAGAACAATGGCAGCGATTGGAGCCTTGTCCTGTGGCGGCGGAGGCGGCGGCTCAACCTGAAGAGGCGGAGTCGTCTGCGTAGGTTGCGGCGACACCGGAGGGTACGCCGCGGCCGTGTTCACTATGGGCGGAACGCCGGTGGAATGGACATTCGTTTCCTGCAGGCCAAACATTCTGTCCAGACCGAGCGGATCTGGCGCGGGCAAGCCGTGACGCTTGGCTTCAGCGGTCTTATAGGCTTCAAAGACCATGTAAAAAATGAAGAAACCGAGCAGTATTCCAAAAAGTTCGGAAACATTGTCGGTAGCGATGATCAGCATGACAAAAATCACCACGTGAGCAAAGGCTTTCACGAACTGCCCGTTGTACATGGCCCCCACGCCGGGAATAAATCCAAGAAAGGCCGCGATCACCGGGTTGGGCGTTCCTGGAGGAGGCGGTGGTGGCAGCACAATGGTCGCTCCAGGGACGGTTGCTCCGGGTGCTCCCTGCAATCTTGCGGCGATGCACGGTTCGCAATAGATGGCGCCCATGACGTCGCGCTTGCATTCTTCGCAAAGCGCTTTGCCGCACGTACGGCAGTACGCTACTGCCTGGTTCTGATTGTGTACGGCGCAGTTCATATCCGGGCTCCTTCATGCCAAGTAAAAGTTTGGGCGATCAAGCTACCATCGCGCTCC
The DNA here is from genome assembly GCA_049697035.1 of Candidatus Angelobacter sp. Lineage (GTDB taxonomy): Bacteria > Acidobacteriota > Terriglobia > Terriglobales > Acidobacteriaceae > Angelobacter. Next base: position 6,071 of record JBAVUZ010000874.1, read on the forward strand.
ATGCTGTAATCGTCGTTCGGTTTTTCGCGTCCATCCGGCGCAGACTTCCTGTTCTGTTGCCGATTCTCTCCCGGATCCTCCACCGGCGCTGCGCTCTTCTTCAACTCGCGGACTTTCGCTTGCATCGTGTACACGAGCCTCAGGTTCTCGTAATAGCTTGTGACTTTCGCTTCGACGTGGGTGTATCCCAGCACGGCGTTTTTGCGCAGCATGCTTGGGTGCTCGACCATATTTTTCACGTCAGTAATTTTCACTCCAGCCAGCGTGAGCGTGATGCTGAGTGAAAAGAACGCCATGGCGAACGACATGGCAAAGCGCGAATGCAGCAACCCGCCGACCTGCGGCTTCAAGCTCCGCCGCAGACGATCCATCCAGCCCAGCTTTGCTTCTTCCGCGACCTGCTCTGCTGTAGCTTCTTTCCTGCTCGTTGCCGCCAGAATGTTATGCATCAGGTTCTTTGGCGGCTCAAGCTCAGCCAGCCCCCGAACCATCAACATGCCTTCCAGGGCTTCAGCTAGCATAGGCCCGCAGACTGCGCAGTTCCGGCCATGCTCGTCAAACGCCGGTCGCGTGTCGGCGGCCAGGGCGTTATCAAGCGCATCAGCCAGCTGTGCCTCAAACTCACTGCATGCCATCCCGTTTTTTGCTTCGTTATTCATTGCTTGCCTGCCTTTTATTACGAGAAAGTAATCGCGCAAGTTCCATTCTTCCTCTGTTTATTCGCGACTTCACCGTTCCCTCCGGCACCCGCAAAACCTGGGCAATCTCTTTGTAGTCCATATCCTGTAAGTCCCTTAGAATCACTGCTTCCCGCAGGTCCGGACTAATCCTTGCCAGCGCCATCTGCACCATCTTCTGGGTCTCCTTGCTCGCCAGCCGATCATCCGGGTTCGGTCTCGGATCCTCCAGCCGGTCGCCCAGAGAGAGCGAATCGTCCTCTTCACGCAGCCCTGCATCTATCGAATCCGTCACCCGGTCCTGCTTGCTCTTGCGGAAATGGTCCACCAGCAGGTTCCGCGTCAGGGTGGTCAGCCACGTGGTAAACGCCCCTTTTTCAACGTGATAGCTGCCCATTGACTTGTACACCCTGATAAATACCTCCTGCGTCAGGTCCTGGGCGTCGTCCGGGGAGTTCGTGAACCGATAGCACAAGTTGTAGATCCGCCTGTTGTACAGACGCACAATCTCCTCCCATGCCACGGCATCGCCTGCCAGGCATCGGCGAACAAGTGCCCCTGTTTGTTGCTCTTCCAAGCAGTCTCCCCGTCCGAAAGGATACGTACCAGCGCGGCTTTGGTTCAATGGCCCTGTGTTTTAAAGCCTCGGTCGAACGCTTGTGCAGCCGGATTTAATAGTCGTTGTGAGTGTAAGTGAAAAGGTTTACAGGAAACCATGGTGACGCGCAAATGCACCTTAAGAAAAAAGTGGAATCGGGAGACAAATAAACGTAAGAGAATTTGGAGCGCAAGCACCCTCGCCTTTGGGTTGACCTGCGGCTATCTGCGCAATCTGCGGCGAAGCGTTCTTCTTCTCCGTGCCGCCGCGGCCTGCGATACCTGACCATGCCATGGAAACGGCAAACCATGGGAGCCGAGAGGCGGAACGGCGACAAGGACGCCGCGCCGGTAGGCTTTACGCTGGCCACATCTCCAACGCGGTCTTGCTCAAGATCTGTTCTTTTACAGGATCAGGCAGCGCAAGCGCCTGGAACTGATCGAGATTTTGCTTGATGTCGGGAATGCCAGGGCTCGGCCAGTCCGTGCCGAAAAGCGTCTTGTGCGCGATCTCTTCCAGCCGGGGAAAATATTTCAACAGAATCTTCGGCGGGATCCCGCTGATGTCCAGATGCACGTTTTTGTGCCGCCTCAGCAGAAAGAACGCCGTCTGCATCCAGATCGGCCGCCCGCCGTGCGCCATCAGGATCTTCAACTTGGGAAAATCCACCGCTACGTCGTCCAGATAAATCGGGTCACCGAATTTATTTCGCGCCGCCGGAAAAATCGACGTCCCAGTATGGATCATCACCGGGATTCCGTTCGCTTCCGCCGCCCGATAAATCGTTTCCAGTTCCTTCACGCCGTTCAGGTAATCATTGGCATAAAGCATTTGGTGGGGCGGATGGATCTTGATCAGCCGTATCCCCAGGCGAACCAGGTTGTCCATCTCCTCCTGCACGTTGAGCGTGTGCCGCGGATGCACGCTGCCGCACGAGAGCAGCCGCTTGGGATCTTCCTTGCAGTAGTTCGCTACCCACGGATTCACCTCGTGCGTAAATCCCATTGTTTCTGGCGCAACATAGTTAATGAGCACCGCGCGCTCCAACCCGATGGAATCCATATACTTCAGCAGAGCCTTGGGTGAACGGCAATACTCCAGGATGTCCTCATAATGGCCGCGCGCCTTCTTCATCACCTCAAGCGGTCCGGCCTTGAACATCTCAACGGGTTGTATGTGGATGTGGCAGTCTGTGATCTGCATTTGTCTTTTTCTGAAATCCCGAACCCGCCGATCTTGCGGGTGAGGGAGCCCTACTGCGACATTGCCGTCAAAGCATCACAACAGCTTATTGTGCCAAGACAAATTTCTCTGGGCACGACCAAGGAATCCTCTTAAGAATCCTCCTGGCCTGGCTTCGCTCGAGATTTCACAAATCATCTGCGCCCTTCGCGTCCTCTGCGGTTGAATCTTTGATTGATTCGTGTTTATTCGCGTAATTCGCGGCTAAGTTTTCGCCGCCGCCAGCACCGCCCTTTTCGCATACACCTTCACAATCTCCCGCCGATACTCCGGTGTAAGCCCTGAAGTCGTCAGCGGCTTGGCCATTTTGGCCGCCAGTTCTCCCACGACCTCCGCAACGTGCTCGTCAACCTGCTTTCCCACCAGCGCGTTCTCGGCGCCTTTCACCAGCAGCGGCGCGGGATTGACGGCCGTAATCGCCACTCTGGCATTCTCAACGGGCCCGCCATTTTTTTTAAGCGCCACCGCCACGCCCGCCAGCGGATAGTCAATCGACCCGCGAATGCGCAGCTTCATGTAGCTTCCTTTCCAGACTGCCGATTCCTGAGGCAGAAAGACGCGCGTCAGCATCTCATTGCATTCCAGCTTCATGCGTGCGTCGCCCACGTTGGTATAAAAATCTTTTAGCGCCACGCGCCGCAACCCCGACGGCCCGGCAATTTCCACTTCCGCGCCCAGACACAGTAGCGCTGGCGGCGTATCCCCGGAAAACGCAGCCCAGCAGAACTTGCCGCCCGGAGCTACATGGCAAAGGTCGCCATCTTTCTTGATGCAGAACCCGCATGACCGCCGCCACTGCAGTGACTGGTTGTACCAGACACAGCGCGTGTCCAGGCAGATGTTGCCGCCCAGCGTGCCCATGTTGCGCAGGATAGGTGAGGCTACGGTCATCGCCGCCTCATGCAGCACGCGATAGCTGCGCCGTATGAACTCTGAATCTTCAATCGCTGAAAGCGGCGTGAGCGCGCCAATCCCCACACCCGCCCCCGGACGCACGTGGATTCCCTGAATCTCTTCAATCCCGCGGATATCCATCACGTAACCCGGCGTAAACAGCTTCTGCTTCATCGACGGCAACAGGTCCGTGCCGCCGGCGAGGATCGCCATGTCATTGCCATGCCGCGCTAGGTAGTCGACCGCCTGCCGCAACGACCGCGGACGAAGAAATTTGAATGAAGGAAGGCTCATTAGTTTTTAAATCCACCACGGAGGCACGGAGGCACGGAGAAAAACAAGGCAGCCTCGGATTTGCGCTGACGAGCGCAGATCAAAAGGAGAACTTCGCTTCCGCAAACTAAATCTTGCCCTTCCTATCTGCGTTGATCCGCGTAAATCAGGGGCAAATATTTTTGCCTTTCTCCGTGTCT
>JBAVUZ010000875.1:0-1541 GCA_049697035.1 Candidatus Angelobacter sp.
TCCTGACATCAGCAAGTGCCAGATTGTCTCCCGGCTTCCTATCTTTGCCGGAGGTAAAGATACTTGGTGGGATTCCGGCAGCCCGGAAACTGCTATCCAACTGGCGCCGACGATCCAAACCGAAGTCCCCCGCTTTTTTGCGCAGTGGGGTGAAGTTTCCTCAATCCTTCAGTCCTGGCAGCGGGCCAGAGAAGAAACCGAGCAGTTGCGGGTGCGTATTTCCGACTTTGCGATTGCGGCGCTGCTTCACGAGGAGCATCGTGATGAGGATGCACAGCAATTGCTTGAAAAAATGCATGCAGACCTTCAGGACACCCAAAAAGATCTGTCTCTAATACATGACTTTGCGCATAAGCTTGGACTCAGCTTAAATACCTAGCCAATCGCCTCATGCTTTTTGGGGTGATTCCGTGATTTTGGGTTGGCGCGCAGCATCAAAATACGCCAGCCCACACGAGCCAGTGGCGCTTCGGCTGATGTCTGGTCCGTTGCTTGCTGTCCTAGACCGTCACTATTTCACTCATCATGATTGGAACCCGCGCATCATTAACTGCCAAAAACCACCAGAGAAGATATAACCTTCAAAATCCTGCGAAAGTGTTCTGTCGGTCCGGTTTTGCTCATGCGGGTTCTCGGCAAGGGAGTCGATTACGCTCTGGGCCGGGGGGACGGCACATTCGGGACTTTCCAGCATATTAACGATCCAAGCCTTCTCGGAAACAATACTGCGATTGCCATTCGCGACCTGAACCGTGACTCGCGACATGACTTCATCGTCACGACGTTTGGGCTGCCCCCATCGAATGGCGCATTCTCTGGATTTATGCTGAATGCGAACGCGGCCCCAAAATGCCCGGCACCGGGCAGCCAGACGGTTTCCATTGCAGTTTGTTCAGTAACACCGACTACAAATGCGATCTCTGTGAAGGCCAGCGGCAATTCTCCGAACGGTGTTAAGCGCCTGGAACTGTGGGTAGACGGTAAGAAGCTAACGCAAGCATTCAATGACCAAATCAATGCTCGCGTGAGCGTCGCCGCGGGTACGCGCAGAGTCACGATTGTGGCTGTGGACCTGTATGACGCAATCGTGAAGAAAACGATGACTGTAACCGTCCCATAGCTCTCGACCAACCTGGAATGCGTTCCCGAAGGAATTGCCGCGGCTCTTTGGACAAGATCGTGCGATGATCTTTTTCTAATGGTCTTTTCTCGGGACTTGTACAAAGCGCACGTATCCCCGGGATTGGGGGTAGGGCATGTTTCTCAAACTCGGCGCCGTAGATAGAGGAACTAAGCGAATCACTCAACGCGGAAGTCGGAATGTAGCAGCCAGACCGAAGCAACAGTTAAGTGAATCGTTGTTCTTGATGAACCGCGGAACTCGATGTCACACTACTCGCAGCAACAGCTGACGCGGGTATCGGCCTACCCAACGGGTCGCAAACGGAATTTACCGGATTGGCTCCCGTGCCGCGAAGTTGGATAGGTCTGCATTTCTTGTGGAGCAAATACTCCTGCCTCCATCACCCCTAAGATGCGAG
>JBAVUZ010000876.1:0-2996 GCA_049697035.1 Candidatus Angelobacter sp.
AAAAATGTATAAACGCATTTTGGTAGCAGTCGATGGAAGCGAAACCTCGAATGTTGCGCTTCAAGAGGCTGTAAGGCTGGCGAAAGATCACGATTCGCAGGTTCGACTTTTACACGTTGTCGACCTAACCATGGCCTATTCGGCTGTAGAGGCGCCCTATATTTTTGAATACCGAAAAGCGATGGAAGTGGCAGGTAAAAAGGTCCTCGCCGACTGCTCAACGTCGGCGCGTTCGGCAAGGGTTCAGTTTGATTCGAAATGCGTGGTGATGTTCGCCAGGCACATTTACGATGTGATTGAAGAAGAAGCGGCGCAGTGGCCTGCTGACTTGATAGTGATCGGGACTCACGGACGCAGAGGTATCCGCCGATTGCTGCTCGGCAGTGTGGCGGAGGGCCTTACGCGGGTTTCAAGCAAACCAGTATTGCTGATCCGCGGCACATAGAAAGCAGACGCAAATGCACAACTCTAGGCCTTTTTGGCGAGGAACCGTGCCTTTTGCCGCGGTAATTGGTGGCGTGCCGGTTGCGCATGTTCACGCCAGATTATCCGCCCTCTGCATCGGCATGGACGAAATCCGTCGCGCAAGACGACAGAAGGATTGTCCATGCAGCTCCTGGTAGAAACTTATTTGGATGGAGGGGTCGAAAAACTCCGCCGAATTCGTTTCGATGCCCGGCGGATCGAAATAACCGACAACATCGATCAGTGGCATGGCGCCGACTATCGCTACTTCAAGGTCCGGGGCAGTGATGGCAACCTGTACATGGTTCGTTACGACGAAATTCGCGCTGCTTGGGAGCTGACGATGTACGGTACCGGCGACTTTGGCTCACGAGACTGGAAGACCGCGCTGCGGGGACGGAGCGACATGTTCGATCCTCTGAGCGGAAGCCCTAAGGGTTCTTCAGAAGTTTCTGTTCGGCAAGCTGCTCTAGATTGCGCGGAATTGCCGCTGGCGCGCACTGAGGATCCCGGATGGATCATCGTCGGGGAAGGATTCACGCCGGAGCGCGAGCACGAACTGGAATCATTGTTCGCAATTGGGAACGGCTATGCCGGATCGCGAGGGTCTTTGGCGGAGGGCAGCGCGCTCTCTGCAGCTGCGACTTTTGTGGCGGGAGTATTCGATTCGGAGGCCGGGACCGTGCCAAGCCTGGCGCCGACTGCCGACTGGACTCGTCTGTCCGCTACAATCGACGGCCAGCCGCTTCGGCTCGACCGCGGCCAGAACCTGGAGCATCGTCGCATACTCGACATGCGGCACGGCATCCTTTGGAGGGAGTGGCGGCACCAGGACGGAGCCGGTCGGATCACCCGGCTGCGGGCGCTGCGCCTAGCCTCTTTGGCCGACCGCCATCTCCTGGTTCAATGTGTGCAGATCACGCCCGAAAACTACACCGGAAGGGTGTCCATTGATGCCACGCTGAGCGGCCCCGTCGTCAGGGTCACGAGCAGCGGCACGACAGTCGCCATGGCGATGGCGCGTCGCATCACGGATTCCACCGGTTCCTGGACACCCACACCTGAAATTGTTGATGGCCGGCAAAGCCTTGAACTGCGGCAAGGCGAAACATACCGACTTGATCGCGTCGTTGCCTTACACACCTCCAGAGATACGTGCGAGCCGCGCGAAGCGGCGCGCACCCATGTCGAGCGCGCTATCGAGGACGTGGCCGGCGTGGTCGGCACGCATCGAGATGCCTGGCTGGCGAGATGGCAGGTTTCTGATCTTCGGATTGATGGCGATCCAGAGGCCCAGCGGGCTTTGCGCTTTGCGATCTACCATCTGCTGAGTGCGGCGAACCCGGAAGACGATCGCGTTTCAATCGGCGCCCGCGGTCTGAGCGGAAGCGCCTACAAGGGACATGTATTCTGGGACACAGACATTTTTATGTTACCGTTTTTCATTTTCACTTATCCAGAGGCAGCGCGCGCTCTCGTTATGTACCGCTACCACACCCTTTCTGGGGCACGCGCCAAAGCGGCACGGCTTGGCTATCAGGGCGCCTTCTACGCCTGGGAATCCGCCGATAGCGGTGAAGATGTGACGCCCCCGTTTGGGCTCGCTCCCAATGGTGAGGTCACACGTATCCTCACAGGAGAGCAGGAGCAGCACATTAGCGCCGACGTGGCATTTGGCGTGTGGAATTACTGGCAGGCTACCGGCGACGATCGTTTTCTCCTCGAGGCGGGTGCAGAAATCCTTATCGAGACTGCGCGTTTTTGGGCGAGCCGCGCCGAACGCGAAGACGATCGCCGGTACCATATTCGACGGGTGATTGGACCCGATGAATATCACGAGGGCGTAGATGACAATGCATACACAAATGGCGTCGCGCAATGGAACTTGGAGGTCGCTGCTGAGATTGCAAACTTGATCTCGGAGCGCTGGCCCGAACCGTGGCAGACACTTTCGCGCCGCCTCGGCATTGAACCGGAGGAGCCGCGCCGATGGCAGGATATGGCGCGCGAGTTCTACACCGGGTTTGACGAACGGACTGGTCTGTTCGAGCAGTTTCGCGGCTATTTCGGCTTGGAAGATATCGACCTAGCGGCCTACGTACCGCGAAATGCACCGATTGACGTGCTGCTCGGTCGTCACCGCATTCAGGGGTCCAAGATCATCAAGCAGCCCGATGTGGTGATGCTGATATATCTTCTCTGGGACCGTATGCCCCCGGAGGTCCGCAAGGCCAATTTTGACTATTACGAGCCACGCTGCGGACATGGAAGCTCATTGAGTCCGGCAATTCATGCGCTCGTAGCCGCACGTCTTGGCGAAACTGCGCTAGCGGAACGTTATTTCCGGCAAGCGGCTGAGATCGACTTGGCCGACAATATGGGAAACGCAGCCGGTGGCGTTCATACTGGGGCGCTCGGCGGTCTGTGGCAAACCGCAGCGCTAGGTTTTGCTGGCCTGCCCTTGCGTGGTGACGAAAATCCCAAGCCTCGCCCGAACCTGCCGGCAGGCTGGCGGAGCCTGTCGATGCACT
>JBAVUZ010000877.1:0-11541 GCA_049697035.1 Candidatus Angelobacter sp.
CTACCGACCATTTCCGTTTGCGTTCTGCTGCTGATTTTTGCCAGGTTCAAACGTGGAGCGGTTAGGCGTGGCCTATTGTCTTGGAATTCTTCTGGGGCACGTAATTAACTCAGGGTGGTGAACCTCAAAGATTCGCGCCCTTCGCGTTCATTCGCGGCATACAGGCCCGGATCACAGCGGATCTATTGTTATTGCAGCTTTGCTAATTTGATCGCGACCGGATTCCCGATCTGCGCTCATCCGCTGAATCTGCGGCGAAAAAACCTACCACTTAAACCGTTTATGCCCTTCCATCACGATCTTCCTGGCAGCGTCCTCATCGGCCCAGCCCGCCATCTCTGTCTTCTTGCCTTCAAGCGCTTTGTAGATGGAAAAGAAGTGCTCGATTTCGTTTACTGTGTGTGAGAACACCTGCGAATAATCATGCACGTCTTTGTAGAGCGGATCGCTCTCTGCCACCGCCAGAATTTTCTCGTCCTTCTTGCCCTGGTCCACCATCTGCAACACGCCGATGGGCCGCACCTCAATCAGGCATCCTGGGAAGCTGGGCGCTTCCACCAGCACCAGCACGTCCAGCGGATCGCCATCCTGGCCGAGCGTACAAGGAATAAATCCGTAGTCGCCGGGATAGTGCACCGGTGAAAACAGCGTGCGGTCCAGCTTGAACACATGGAGCTGCTTGTCATATTCGTATTTGTTGACTGAGTCTTTGGGAATCTCAATCACCGCGTTCACGCGGTGCGGGGCCTTCTCGCCTATGGGAAGTCTGGTGTAATCGGGCATACTTTAATTTTTAACCTGCGGCATTCCTCATTCTAGGGTATTTTAGTGGGCTGTGAGGTGTTCGCCGTGCGCCTTGTCATAGCAGTCTTTGTTCTTCTGCTTTCATCCCAGCTTCTGGCCCAGGAATGCACCACCACCGTGCTGGCGTCGTTTTATGATCAGCTCACAAAAAATGAAATTGAAACGCTCAAGGCAGACGATCTGGAAGTAAAGATTGACGGCAAAACGTTGCCGGTGCTGAGCGCCACCCGCGACTTTAACAACCGGTTGCTGGTCCTGCTTGAGACCGACGGGGCCGCGAACGATGAAAATCTCGCCAATCTGGTAAACACCGTCACGCAACAGGCGCGGCAGGCGCCGGCGGGCAAGCCCGTGGCCTTCGGGGTCTTCGCCGAAAAGGCCGCCTTCACCCAAGGCTTTTCTTCCGAACCGGAGATGCGCACAGCCGCGATCAATGAAGTAATTGAAAGCGCGCCCCCGCTGGGTAAGCGGGTGGCACTGTGGGACGCTTTGCATGAAGCGCTCGCGCTTTTTGGGCCGCACCAGCCGGGAGATACTATCCTGCTGGTCGGCGATCCCTATGACGATGCCAGCCATCATTCAGCGGAGAGCATCGAAAAACAATTTATTGTTTCTGGGACGCGACTGTTCATGATGCAAAGAACAGAGGGTAGCCGCGTTGGGCGCGACTTCATGTGGCAACCACATGAACTGGAAAAAATAGTGCTGGCGCGCACCACCGAGAGAACCGGCGGGCTGCTCAGCGAATATGTCGCTTCCTTGATCCATTTTGCCTGGGCAGGCTACCTGCTGGAAATCAAGCTGCCCCCCGGCGCGAGCCGTCCGCACAAATGGAAAGTGGAATTTCGCGGTGAAGCCGTCGAATCGCACAGGAATACGAATTTCTATTATCCTCACCGGTTGCCGGCATGCGACCAGGCAGAGACCCCGCTCAAAAAAGAAAGCGCCCACAAGGGCGCCCTCTGAAAGCTAACCTGGCTGAGCGGCTACTTCTTTTCTTCGTCGCCGCCCTGTTCAGCAGCCGCGGCTGCCTGCTCTTCTTCCATCTGCTTGCGGACTTCTTCCTGGCGCTTGGTGCGGATCTCTGCCCGCTTGGCGCGCTTGGCCTCAATCACCTTTTCACTGCCCAGCAACTCGATATAGCAGGTTGCCGCGCCATCGCCCTGCCGCCAGCCTTTGTGAATGATGCGCAGGTAACCGCCGCTGCGGTCGCCAAAACGAGGCGCCACAGTTTCAAACAAGCGGCTGACCGATTCGCGCGTCATCAGGTAGCTGCCCGCCAGACGGCGCGCGGAAAGGTCTCCGCGCTTGCCCAGGGTTATCAGTTTTTCCACGTGCGGACGCATGGCTTTGGCCTTGGCCGGCGTGGTTTCAAGCCGCTCTTCCATGATGAGCGAGGTCACCAGGTTGCGCAGCAACGCGCGCCGATGGCTGGTGTTACGTCCGAGTTTTTTCGTGTGTCTCTGGTGACGCATGACTTTATGTCCTTCAGAAAAATTTCTGTTGCATGAACCAGCCACTAGCTTCTGGCTGCTAGCTTCTAGTTGAAAGGGCCTTTGGCTCTTAGCCTTTGGCCTTAGCTAAATCTTTTCGGGGATTGTGACATGGAAATCGCGTTAAAGCCGTGCCGATCTCCCGATCACCGGATCCACCGATCTCAGAATTCCTGCCCGTCGCCGCCTTCGTCCAGTCCGCCGCCGCCCATGGGCACTGCGGATGGCATCTGGCTCGTCGGTCCGGGAACGGCGTTGCCCTGATCGTCAATCTTCATGCCCAGCGAGAGCCCCATGGAAGCAAGGATTTCCTTGATTTCATTGAGCGACTTGCGGCCAAAGTTCTTGGTCTTGAGCATCTCCGCTTCCGTCTTCTGCACCAGTTCCCCGATGGACTGGATATTCGCGTTCTTCAGGCAGTTGTAACTGCGCACGGAGAGCTCCAGCTCTTCAACGGAACGGTTCAGGTTTTCATTCTTGATCAGCGGCTTCTCTTCACTGCGCGAATCTGTCTCCAACTCCTCTTCAAAGTTGATGAAGATGGTCATGTGGTCCTTGAGCAGCTTTGCCGCCAGGCCCAGCGCGTCGGCCGGTGCGATTGAGCCATTGGTCCAGATTTCGATATCAAGCTTGTCGTAATCGGTAATCTGCCCCAGGCGGGCCGCTTCCACCGTGTAATTGCACTTGCGCACGGGAGAGTGGACTGAATCAATCGGGATAAAGCCGAGACCCAGGTCTTCATCAAAGTTCTTGTCCGCTGCCACATAGCCGCGGCCGCGCTTCAGGCGCATTTCCATGTCCAGCTTGCCGCCTTCAGAAACCGTGGCAATGTAAACATTCTTGTCCAGGATTTCCACGTCGCCATCAGCCTCAATCATGGCGCTGGTGACCACGCCCGGCTGCTCGGCTTTCAGGTAAATGGCTTTGGGGCCGTCTCCATTCAGCTTGAACGGGACCTGCTTGAGGTTAAGGATGATGTCAGTTGCGTCTTCCACGACGCCAGGAATCGACTGAAATTCATGCAGCACGCCTTCAATTTTCACGGCGGTTACGGCCGCGCCTTCAATGGAAGATAGCAGCACGCGCCGCAGGGCGTTGCCGATGGTGGTGCCGAATCCACGCTCAAAAGGCTGGGCGTAAAAGCGGCCGTATTTATCGGTGAGCGTCTCAGTATCGGTGGCAAGACGCTTGGGTTTTTGGAAACCTCTCCATAGAACCATGTGCTTTTTTGTCCTTTCAACTCCGCTCCGTTTGGCGCATGCGGCTGGGAGGCCACAAGGCTGTTCTGGTGCGGGCAATTGCGCTGGCAGCTTCTAGCTCTGGGCCGCCAGCTTCTAGCAAATCAGATTGTGAGTGGATGAATCAGTTGGAACCTATCTGATGCTGAAATTCCAAATTCCGATTCACCGCGCCACCATGCCGCCGGCAGCTAATAGCTAGCGGTTAGCAGCCTCTACTTCGAATACAGTTCGACGATCAACTGTTCATTGACCGGCGCATTGATGTCTTCACGCTTCGGCAGGGACAATACGCGGCCCTTCAGGTTGTCGCGGTCCACTTCCAGCCATCCGACAACAGGCTGGTGGCTCGAATAATCGCGCGCTCCCTCAATCACCGTGAATTTCTTGGCCTTGTCGCGCACCTGGATCTCGTCCCCGGCGCTCACCTGGAACGATGGAATGTTCACACGGCGTCCGTTCACGTCAATGTGGCCGTGGCGAACAATCTGCCGCGACTGGCGGCGCGATGTGGCGAATCCCAGCCGGTAAACCACATTGTCCAGCCGGCGCTCCAGCTGTTGCAGGAGCAGTTCACCGGTGACGCCAGGCTTGCGCGCGGCTTTCTCAAAGTAGTTGCGGAACTGGTTTTCCAGGGTGAAGTACATGCGCTTGGTCTTCTGCTTTTCGCGGAGCTGCAAGCCATAGCCTACAACTTTGGCTTTGCGGTCCTTGCCATGCTGGCCGGGAGCGAAGTTGCGCTTCTCGATGGGGCACTTGTCAGTAAAACATTTGGCCCCTTTTAAGAACAATTTCATGCCTTCGCGACGGCAAAGGCGGCATACTGCACCTTTATAACGTGCCATTATTTCTCCTCTTCGAGTGACGATCGGTTTACGGGGTGGCTACCCTTTCTTCCCGATCCGTTATTAAAGGGCTCCGCAGCCTTGCTGCTCTGCCCTCGCGTTACGTCGCGCGGGCCAGCGCTCACTTCGCGCTTCACCCGTGCCAACAATTCCTGGTCTCAGACTCTGCGACGTTTTGGCGGCCGGCATCCGTTGTGCGGAATCGGCGTCACGTCTTTAATCGTCTTTACGTCCAGGCCGGCGGCGGCCAGAGCGCGAATCGCCGACTCACGTCCTGAACCGGGTCCATTCACGCGCACTTCAATCGAGCGCATGCCATGATCACGGGCCTGGCTGGCGGCATTGCTGGCCGCCTGCTGCGCGGCAAACGGAGTGCCTTTGCGCGACCCACGGAAGCCCAGCGAACCGGAGCTCTTCCACGCCAAAGTTTTACCTTCACTGTCCGTGATGGTCACAATGGTGTTGTTGAAAGACGCCTGTATGAATGCGACGCCGTGCGGAACGTTCTTGCGTTCTTTCTTCTTGAAAACTTTTTTCTTGCCTTTTGTTCCGGTCGCGCCGGTACCCGGTGCTGCTGTTGCTTTTGCCATTCTCTTTATTCCTCTGCATCGCTACTGGAAAAGCTATTTCGGCAATTCCTTACAGCAATGTCATTTAGCTGTGAGCTTCTGGCTCCTAGCTTTTAGCAAAACCTCTGCGACGTTCGCTTAGCTAGTGGCTATCAACCAGTAGCTAGCAGCTTCTTACGTTTTTGCCGCTGTCTTCTTCTTGTTCGCGACCGTGCCTTTGCGCGGGCCTTTGCGGGTACGCGCATTGGTGTGGGTACGCTGTCCGCGTACCGGCAGGTTGCGGCGATGACGATAGCCGCGATACGAACCGATTTCAATCAGCCGCTTGATGTGCATGGAGATGTCTTTGCGCAGATCACCTTCCACGTCACCTTCGGCTTCAATAGCCTGGCGGATGCGGTTGACTTCGTCCTCGTTCAAGTCCTGGACCTTCTTCATGGGCTCGACCTTCGCCGTGGCCAGAAGCCGCGTGGAACGCGAGTTGCCGATGCCATAGATATACGTCAGCGCGATATTCACATGCTTGTTGCGCGGAAGATCAACGCCTGAAATGCGTGCCATGTTTTCTCCTTGTTGCTTTTCATGATCGGTTTACAGTCCGGCAAAGGCCTTCATCCCGATCCCGACAATTAACCTTGTCTTTGTTTGTGTTTCGAGTTCTCGCAGATCACGCGCACCACACCCTTGCGGTGCACGATCTTGCACTTGTCACAAATTTTCTTTACCGATGCTCTGACCTTCATAATTTCCTGATTCCCATGTGGCACAGGCTATTTGCCCGCGCTCCTTATTTGTACCGATACACAATGCGTCCGCGAGTGAGGTCATACGGTGAGAGTTCCACCGCAACCTTGTCACCGGGAAGAATACGGATGAAATTCTTGCGCATTCTGCCGGAAACGTGTGCCAGCACCTGATGCTTGTTTTCCAGTTCCACCCGGAACATGGCATTCGGCAGCGGCTCAAGCACCGTTGCCATCACTTCAATCGCGTCTTCTTTACTCACCTAGCTCCTTGAAGCCTGCGTTCACCGCATCAGCTTCCAGAAAAACAATTTCTCTACTCAGTCAACACCAGCGGCCCGTTCCGCGTCACCGCCACGGTGTGCTCGAAATGCGCGCTATAGCTGCCGTCTTCGGTCACGGCGGTCCACTTGTCGTCCAGAACACGCGCTCCTGGCTTGCCGATATTCACCATCGGCTCAATCGCGATGACCATGCCTTCACGCAACCGTGTTCCATGCCCGCGTGTGCCGAAGTTCGGCACCTGCGGATCTTCATGCAGCCGCGTTCCGATTCCGTGTCCTACAAACTCGCGCACCACGCTGAAGCCGTTGGCTTCAACGTATTCCTGCACTGCCGCTCCCACATCCCCAACGGTTTTGCCCAACCTGACTTCCGCGATAGCTTTTTTCAGCGACGTTTCCGTCACGTCAAGCAGCTTTTGCAACTCCGGCGCAATCGCCTTGCCCACCGGAACGGTGATGGCTGAATCGCCATAGTAACCATCCAGAACTACGCCGCAATCGATGGAAACAATATCGCCTTCCTTGAGCACACGCTTTTCTGACGGAATGCCGTGAATGATTTCATTGTTCACTGACGTGCAAAGCACGCAGGGATAATCGCAATAGCCTTTAAACGCGGGCTTGGCGCCGAACTCACGGATCTTTTCTTCCGCGGCGTTTTCCAGGTCCATGGTGGAAACGCCGGGGGCCACCAGGGCCTTTACCGCGTCCAGTACCTGGCGGACGATCTGCCCGCTGCGCTTCATCTTTGCCAGTTCGGATTGTGATTTGCAATTAATCATTCTTACTACTCAGTGCCTGCCGCAGCCGCGCCACCTTCAATCGCGCGAAACATATCCGCCATGACCTTTTCAACAGGTTGGTCCCCGTTGACACAGCGCAACCGTCCCTGCTTCTGGTAAAACTCTTCCAGAGGCTTGGTCTGGCGCTCATAGCTTTTCAAACGCTCAGATATGACCTCTTCCGTATCGTCAACGCGCTGGAACAACTGGGTGCCGCAGACGTCGCAAACGCCTTCAGTTTTGGGCGGCTGGAGATAGATGTTGTAAATCTTGCCGTCGACAGGACAAGTACGGCGGCCTGTAAGCCGTTGCAGTAATTGATTATAACTTACCTCAACGTCTACGACAACCGTCGGCTTCTTCTCTCCTGCCTGCGCCGCCAACTCTCGATCCAGCCATTCCGCCTGTGCTACCGTCCGCGGAAACCCATCCAGAACAAATCCCCGGTCACAATCCGGCTGCTTGATCCGGTCTGCGACCATGCCATTCACAAGGTCATCCGACACCAGGTCACCCCGCTCCATGACCCTTTTTGCTTTCCTGCCCAGGTCCGTGCCGCGGGCCACGTTGTCCCTCAGGATGTCCCCCGTGGAAATGTGGGGGATCCCGTAATGTCCGGCAATCAACTTGGCCTGTGTACCTTTGCCTGCTCCGGGCGCTCCCAGCAGGACGATCGGACCGACAGGTATGTTTATCCCGCTCATAGCGTCAACACCGTTGCCGGCCGGAAATTCCGATTAACCCCAGAGCCTTCTGCCGCGAACGCGTCCGCTGCGAGAAGTAAAGCCTTCATAGTGGCGCATGACCAATTGTGATTCGATCTGGTTCACCGTGTCCATGGCCACGCCCACCACGATCAACAGCGATGTGCCGCCAAAATAAAAGTTCACGTTCAATCCGTGCAATACCCATGTAGGCAGGCCGCTGAACACTCTCGGCCCGATCCACGGTATGTGATCAAGATGGATTCCGGCGATCATCCATTCCGGAATCAGCGAGATCAGGATCAGGTACAAACCGCCCACCAGCGTTACGCGTGTCAGCACGTCATTAATGTAATCGCGTGTGCGATGGCCGGGACGTATCCCGGGAATAAATCCGCCGTATTTCCTCATGTTGTCCGCCACGTCCGACGGATTGAACACGATGGAAACGTAGAAATAAGCGAAGAAGATGATGCCGACCGCATACAGCAGCGTGTAAAGCGGCTCGCCCCACTTGAGCTGCTCCATGGTCCCGCCGAAATAACGGTTCAGCGTTCCGCCGGGCTTAAACGCATTTGAAAGCGTAAGCATCT
Organism: Candidatus Angelobacter sp.; assembly: GCA_049697035.1. Taxonomy (GTDB): domain Bacteria; phylum Acidobacteriota; class Terriglobia; order Terriglobales; family Acidobacteriaceae; genus Angelobacter. Next base: position 8,056 of record JBAVUZ010000877.1, read on the forward strand.
GCGGAATGCTGAGCAGCGATGAAGCAAAAATTACCGGCATTACGCCGCCTGAATTCACGCGCAACGGCAGATGTGTGGACTGGCCGCCCATAATGCGGCGTCCCACAACGCGCTTGGCATACTGCACCGGAATGCGCCGTTCGGAGCGTTCCATAAAGACGATGAACGCCACCACCAGAACCATGATGGCGACAAGCATCAGCAACGCTGGAACGGTAAAGCTTCCCCAGGCTGAAGAGCGAGCTTTTTGCGACAGATCCACCACGGCCTTTGGCAATCCGACGACAATGCCCGCGAAAATCAGCAATGACATGCCGTTGCCCACACCACGTTCCGTGATCTGCTCGCCCAGCCACATGATGAAGATGCTGCCCGTGGTCAGGGTAATAATCGTCATCAGGATGAACGACGGTCCCGGGTTCACGACAAATTTCTGTGCCTGCAACGTAAATGCGATGCCCATACTTTGCAGCACGGAGAGAATCAGGGTCAGATAGCGTGTCCACTGGGTAATCTTGCGACGCCCCAGGTCGCCTTCTTTTTGCAGGCGTGCCAGCGGTTCCCAAACCACTGTAAGCAGCTGCAAGATAATCGACGCCGTGATGTACGGCATGATGCCCAAAGCAAAAATTGTGAGACGCCGCAGGTTGCCGCCGCTGAAGAGATCATAGAAGCCCAGCAATCCGCCGCTCTGTTGCTCAAACGCCTTCTGCAACTGGTCAGTATTGATGCCCGGCGTGGGAATGTGCGAACCCAGGCGATAGACCGCCAGCATGGCCAGCGTAAACAGCACGCGCTTGCGCAGGTCCGGAACTCGAAAGATATTCGCCAGTTTCTCGAACATTTAGGTCACCTTTTTCTTTAGTTTCGAAGGTGCCTTGCTTTTGCCCGATTGGGGTTCGTCCTTGGCTCCCGCCGCAACGGCAGTGCCGCCAATAATCTCAATTTTGCCGCCGGCCTTGGTAATTTTCTCTTCGGCCGACTTGGAGAACTTATGCGCCTGCACGGTCAGCGCCGTCTTTAATTCGCCATCGCCCAGCACCTTGATCAGATCGTTCTTATGTACTACGCCGTTCTTGATCAGGAGTTCCGGGGTAATGTTCTTTTCGCCCAGTTCCACAAGGCGGTCCAGGTTCACCACCTGGTATTCCACGCGGAAAATATTGGTAAAGCCGCGCTTGGGCAAACGGCGATGCAATGGCATCTGGCCGCCTTCAAATCCGCGCATCATGCGCGAGCCTGAGCGGGAACGCTGGCCTTTGTGGCCGCGCGTTGAAGTTTTGCCCATTCCACTGCCCATGCCCCGGCCCACGCGCTTCTTGTTGGACGTGGCGCCCTTGGGAGGCCGTAAGTTCGATAAATTCGTTGGCACTTGATTTCCTTTTGCGCAATCAGCGCTGGTCAGCGTGCGATGATTACTCGGTTTCCCTGTTCTGGACCGCGCTCTCATTCGATCTGCAACGGGTTCCGATCACCCGATCACCCGATCTCCCGATCACCCGATCTTCGTTTGTTACTTCTCCAGGATCTGCACCAGATGCGGGATCTTGGCGACCATGCCGCGAATGGACGGCGTGTCTTCCCGTTCCACTACCTGATAAAGCCGGGTAAAGCCCAGCCCTTTCACCACCAGCTTGTGTTTCACCGGCGTGCAAATCTTTGAGCGCACATATTGAAGGCGAATTTTCTTTTTCTGTGCCGTCATTCTACAGCTCCTGCAGCGTCTTGCCGCGCAGTGTGGCCACATCCTGGCGGTCGCGAAGTTTATAGAGCGCATCAAACGTGGCTTTGATCACGTTGTGCGGATTGGCGGTGCCAATCGATTTTGTGAGCACGTTCTGGACGCCCACGGAAGTCATCACCGCGCGCACTGCGCCGCCCGCGATCACCCCGGTACCTTCCGGGGCCGGCTTGAGCAGCACACGGCCGGAGCCGAACGTTCCCAGCACGGCATGCGGGATCGAAGTCTTGCTCAGGTTGACCCGCATCAGATTTTTCTTGGCCGATTCAATTCCCTTGCGGATGGCCTGCGGCACTTCCTTGGCTTTGCCGGAACCGTATCCGACGACGCCCGCACTGGGATCGCCCACCACGACCAGCGCCGCGAATGACATGTTTTTGCCGCCCTTGACCACCTTGGTCACGCGGTTGATGGCCACTACCTGGTCTTTCAACTGGTAATTGCCGGCATCGAGCTTTTTCTTGGTTGCGATTGCCATTTTATTTAGAACTCCAGACCTGCTTCACGCGCGGCATCCGCCAGCGCCTTAATGCGCCCGTGGTACAGATACCCGCCTCGATCAAAAACTACCTTCTTGATTCCTTTTTCCTGCGCGCGCTGCGCAATCTCTTTGCCGATTTCCTTGGCGCTGGCCACGTTGCCACCCGTCTTCTTGCCGCCTTTTTTGCCCTTGACGGTGCTTGCCGAAGTGAGCGTAGTGCCGGAAGTGTCGTCAATCACCTGCACGTAAATGTGGTTCAGTGAGCGATACACGTTGAGCCGTGGCCGCTCCGTCGATCCTGAGAGCTTGTTGCGAAGCCGCTGGTGGATCCGCCGCCGTGTTTTGTCTTTCGAACTATCTGGAATCATGTCTTTACCCTTTGCTTCGTAGTGCTATTAAGCCCCACGATCAAAAATTCTGTCTTCCGTTGTCTGTCAATCGGGTGATCTGGTGATCTGTTCATCGGGTGATCAGTTCAAGCACTCACATCTTTCAACTACCTTCGTTTTATCGAAGGATTGGATCAGATCACCCGATCACGCGCGATTTTCGATCTCCCGATTACTTGGCTCCGGTCTTGCCGACCTTCTTCTTCAACTTCTCGCCCACATAGCGGACGCCCTTCTGCTTGTACGGGTCCGGTGGCCTCAGGCCGCGCATGTCCGCCGCAACCTGGCCGACTTTCTGGCGATCAATGCCTGTCACAGTCAACTTGGTCTGCTTGGGATCAACGGCAACTGTTACGCCGGTGGGCAGCGGAAACTCAATCGGATGTGAATAGCCCAGCGTGAACACAACCGTGTTCTTGCCTTTCAGTTCTGCGCGATATCCAATGCCGACGATTTCCAGATCACGGTTCCAGCCCTTGGTCACGCCCTCAACGGCGTTATTCACCAGCGCACGCGCCAGTCCGTGGACAGCGGCATGATGATCGTCCTTGCGGGTGACCTGTATGTGCCCATCCGCCTGCTTCAGTTCAACGCCGGATGGAAGATGCGTTTGCACCTGGCCCTTGGGCCCCTGCACCACCACGGTGTTGCCCTTTACTTCAAACTTCACTCCCTGCGGGAGCGGAATCGGTTTCTTTCCGATACGAGACATTTTGTTTCCAACCCTTCTCTTGAAGCGAGTCCTTCTGGCCGCTTAAGGCTGAATTCCACGCTGATTCTTAGCTGCTAGCGGCCGGCTCCTAGCTACTAGCCGAACTAACTGTTAGTTCAATCGCCACCGCAACAATTCATTCAATCTTGCCGAAGACCACTTC
>JBAVUZ010000878.1:0-2027 GCA_049697035.1 Candidatus Angelobacter sp.
AAGCGTTATGACGGTCATGTCAGCATCGCGGAAGAGCAGGTACGCGCCCAGCACCATGCCCGAAAGATGCCGGCGATTGATACCGTACACCTCAAAGCTGCCGATCATCGCCGGCCATGGGCCGACCATGTCAGTGTCCGGCTCGTCGCCCAGCATCCGCAGGCCATCGATCAAGGCTTCTTTGTCCTGTGCATAATTGCTTCCCAGCTTCTCCGCTTTGAAGTTGACGAAGGGTATCCCTCCGTAGGCGAGGTAAAAGTTGATGCGGTGCATTACCTCGATCTTCCGTTTCCCTCGGGAGGTCGATACCGTGGTATAGAAAGGCCGGTCGTCCTCGGGAGCTTCGTGCATCTCGAACTGGCCCAAGCGGCATGGGGCGTAGTAATTGAGGTCGTGGCGCGAAGCAAGACTTCTGGCGAAGGCCGAGCCTTGTATCTGTTTGTAACGCAATTCGGCCCGGACGCGGGCGGTGCGCTCGTTGTCAAGCCGCACGATGGTTTCGAACAGGCTATCCTCGAGTTCGTCACGCATGAGGCTGTTGGGGAAGCGCTGCAAGAAGGCCCCCAGGGCCGCCTGGCGCGACTCCAGAGAGGTCGTTGTGTTGATCGCCGCGATGTAAGCTGCGTATTCGGCGGGATCGGTAATGGCTTTTTGCGTGGCGGGTTGAAGCGTCTGGTTCGCTCCTTTTCCGTCTTGCGCACGCCCCGGCGCGGCCACGCTTAAGATGAGCAGGAGCGCGCAGGGAATTGGCGTGATGAGATTTCTTTTCAAGTGTTCACCCGCTATCGCCGACGAAACCATTATCGCGCCGTTCTGGGGTGGTTAAGGATGTTTTCTGGTGCCGCCGTGTTGTCGCTCGGAAAGCTTTAAATCCAATGACTTACACGGAAATTGACGTGCCGTTTAATGCTGAAGGCCACCGCTGAACCATGAATTACACCCATTCGAGCAAACCTTGTTCAAATAACGGCAGCACGGCAATTACTATAACCTGGAAATCAATATCCCGTTTTGTTTCTGTCTCATAGCTTGGAAGAGGGCGCCGGAGGCGGCGCAAGGAGAGGCACAACTAATGCACAAGCCGGTAAAGTACGCAGAGAAAGTACTGACCTATGGCGCAAAAGGCGCATGGGCTGTTTTTGAGAAAATCAACAGCATCAAGCCGCGTCCTTCATTCACGCCAAAATGGTCAGATAAGCCGATATTGAAGTCGTGGGAAAAGACGAAGCCACCGCTAGGCTGGCCGCGCTCCACGGACTCTCTGTGTCCCAAGTGCGTTCCGGAAATCCGGCAGCAGATTGTTGACGGCAAATTGCCGCACGAGATCCTGCTCAACGAAAAAGCCGGCGAGATCAAAGCCACTATCGTAGAGCGTGACGGCAAAATCCTGATGGTGAAGGATTGCCCGCTGCACGGTCACTTTGAAGACGTGATGGCCGTTGACGTTGAATTCTTCAAGCACCTGGAAGACGTTTTCCCAGGCCGCGACATTGCTGCGCACAACGACGAAAAGCTGCATCACCACGGCACCAGCACAGTGAAGCACGGCCGCGGATCGGTCCTAACGATCGACCTGACCAACCGCTGCAACATGATGTGCGATCCCTGCTTCATGGACGCAAACCAGGTTGGGTTTGTGCATGAGCTGACGTGGGACGAAATCAAGACCATGCTGGACAACGCGATTTCAATCAAGCCGCGTCGCCAGATGTCAGTCCAGTTCTCCGGCGGCGAGCCGACTCTGTCTCCGTATTTTTTGGATGCAGTCCGCTATGCCCGCCAGGTTGGTTACAATTCAGTGCAGGCCGCGACGAACGGAATCGAATTTGCGAAGTCACCTGAGTTCTGCCGCCAAGCCGCGGAAGCCGGTTTGCGCTATGCCTATCTGCAGTTTGACGGCATCGGAAATGCCGCGAATTCACACCGCCAGGTCGGCAACCTGTTTGACGTGAAGCTGCGCGCCATCCACAACCTGCATGAAAACGGCGTGGACATTGTTCCGGTTACCACGATTATCAACGGCATCA
>JBAVUZ010000879.1:0-5484 GCA_049697035.1 Candidatus Angelobacter sp.
CTCACATCTGGATGGCACGTCGCATTTGTTTACGCCAGAGCGGTCAATGGAGATACAGATCGCTTTGGGCGCCGATATTGTGATGGCCTTCGACGAATGCACCGAGCACCCGGCGGAGCGCGAACGAACAAGGTCGTCCATGGAAATGACGCTGCGCTGGGCCAAACGGTCAAAGGATTATTTTGAGGCGCACAAGCATGAAGTTCCGTGGGGAGATCGGGGGATCGAGTCATCGGGAAATCGGAAGATCGGGACATCGGGGGGAAAACCCGGTTCAAGCAGGAATCAGCAGTCAGCAATCAGTGCTCAGTCCGAGTCCCACCCTTTGCGCAAAGAACGCGCAAAGGATGGGGCACCCGGCGATCCCACTTTTTCTGCAGAGAGGTCGGAAGGAATGGGGAATCCAGAGTTGCCAACTACCCCTGCCCTCTTCGGCATTGTCCAGGGAGGCATGTACGCGGATTTGCGGCGCGAATCGGCCGAGAGGACAATCGAACTGGATTTTCCCGGGTACGCCATTGGCGGGCTGAGTGTGGGCGAATCGCGGGCCAAGACCATGGAAATGATCGCCACCGTGCTGGAACTGCTACCAAAGGACAAACCGCGTTACGTCATGGGTGTAGGGTATCCTGAGGAAATCGTACAGTATGCGGCCATGGGAGTGGACATGATGGACTGCGTTTTGCCCACGCGGGCCGCGCGGCACGGCCTGCTGTTCACCTCAGAGGGAAGAATCAATATCAAGAACGCGCGTTATGCCCAGGACCAGGGTCCGGCCGACCCTAAATGTACCTGCCGGGTCTGTGTGCGATACACGCGGGCTTACCTGCGGCATCTTTTTGTTTCAGCAGAGCCGCTGGCCGGAGTGCTCAACACGGTGCATAATCTCGCGTTCTACCTTGACACTATGCGGTCAGTGCGTCATGCTATAACGCTTGGGGACCTCTCAGGAATACTGTCAGGAAGTGTGTCCTTGACCTGAGCTCCCTGATTCAAGCGTCAAGAAGAGCAAACCTCCGAAATACTCCTGCACCGGCATGCCATGTGCGGAGTCCCGGGCGGGATTTGATCAGCGGTCACAAATCAGGGTATAGGCTCTCACACTCCTGAGAGGCGAGTGTGCGTGCGGCTGTGAAGGCAATCTTTCTAGAATGATGAATAACGCAATAAGTATGTTTCTGCTTCAGGGCGCCGTGGGCGGCGGCCTGGGCATCTTCCTGTTGCTTCCACTGCTTTTTATTTTTGCCACATTTTATTTTCAGCAGCGCAAAACCAAGCGCTGGCAGGAAGTGCTGAACAGCGTGAAGAATGGCGATCGCGTGACCACCAGCGGCGGAATCCGCGGGTTGGTTATCGCGCTCAAGGATGACGCCGTGCATCTGCGAGTTCCGCCGGACAATTTGCGGCTGGAAGTGGCAAAAGCGTCAATTACTTCCATTAATCGTGAAGAAGAAGAAAAGAAACCATCGTAAAGAAGTACTTAGGACATGCAGAAAAACTTACTCTTAAAAACCGGAATCATTGTCGCCATCCTGCTGATTTTTGTTTACGGCATGCTGGGCCCCAAGCTGTTTAGCGGCCAGGGACTGAAGGCCGCGCTACAGGACCGTATCCACCTTGGGCTGGATTTGAAGGGCGGCACACACCTGATTCTCCAGGTGATGGTGAATGACGCAGTTGGCGCGCAGTCTGACCACGCCACCGAAATCCTGAAAGACGAGTTGCAAAAAGCCAAGGTCAACTATGCCGATGTCGGCAAGCTGGATAACCAGCCGGAAAAAGTAGTGATCAAGGGCGTTCCGCTGGATGCGTCCTCTACAGTGCGCGGCATTGTAAGCGACCGTCTGCCCGAATATGACGTGGCTGCCGGCCCAGACAACAGCTGGATTTTGACCATGAAGCCGCAGCAACTGGCCGATTTGAAAGATCACACGCTGGAGCAGTCGATTGAGGCCATCCGCACGCGCGTGGACAGCCTGGGCGTGAGCGAGCCGCTGATCCAGAAAAACGGCCTTGGCGACAACCAGATTCTGGTCCAGCTTCCCGGCGTGGACGATCCAGGTCGCGTGAAGGAAATTATCCAGTCCACGGCGCGGCTGGAACTGCGTGAAGCGCTTGATCACGGTCAAAGCTATCCCACCGAGCAGGCGGCTCTTCAGGCCCATAATGGCATTCTGCCGGCGAATTCAGTAATCATGCCGAGCAAACCGCGCAGAGGCGAGCAGGACGGCGGGTTCATCATTGTGAGCCGTGTTCCCGTAGTGAGCGGAACCGACATTCGCAGCGCCGATCCGGGCAATAAATCCGATACGAATGAACCGATCGTTAACTTCTACCTGACGGCCGCTGCGGGAAAGAAGTTTGGGGTGTTTACCGCAGCGCACAGCAAAGACAGTGCCGATCCCAGCAATCTGGCCATCGTGCTGGACAACAAGGTAATTACTGCTCCCTCGATCAACGGGCAAATTAACGATAGCGGAATTATTGAAGGCGGATTCACGGAAGAGAGCGCAAAGGATCTGGCCATGCTGCTGCGTTCCGGCGCGCTGCCGGCCAGCTTGCATTACCTGACTGAACGCACCGTTGGTCCGTCGCTCGGCGCCGATTCCATCCGCGCAGGCGTAAAAGCCGCTGTTGCCGGAATGACTGCCGTGCTGATCTTCATGCTCATCTACTACCGGGGCGCGGGCGTGAATGCCGACCTGGCGTTGATTCTGAACCTGGTAATCCTGCTGGGCTTTATGGGCTTCTTTGGCGCCGTGCTTACGCTGCCCGGAATTGCGGGCGTGATTCTCACTGTAGGTATGGGCGTGGACTCAAATGTGCTGATTTTTGAGCGTATTCGGGAAGAATTGCGCAGCGGGAAGGCCGCTGCCGCCGCGGTTGACCAGGGCTTTGATCGCGCCTGGACCACGATTCTTGATACCCACGTCACCACCATAGTTTCCGCATTGATTCTGTTTTTTGTTGGCACCGGGCCGGTAAGCGGCTTCGGTCTTACGCTGATTTTCGGCCTTCTGGCCAACCTGTTTACCGCGGTTTTTGTTTCCCGCGTCATTTTCGATGCTGTCCTCAGCCGCAAGGGGCGAGGCGAAGCTTTAAGCATTTAGTTCAAAAGGTCAAAACAAAGTGGAATTTTTTCGCAATACAAATATCGATTTCCTGGGTAAAAAGTGGTATTTCCTCAGCTTCTCGCTGATATTCAGCATAGCTGGCATCCTTTCCATGTTGTTCTGGCACGGCATTCCCCTGGGCGTTGATTTCCGTGGCGGCACGCTGGTGTACGTGAAGTTTGTGAACACGCCAAATGTGCAAACGACCCGTGCCGCCCTGGACAAGGCCGGACTACATAACGCGACCATCCAGCGTTATGGCAATCCCGTTGATAATGAAGTGGTGATCAAGCTGGATTTGAAGGAAACCAGCGAGGCCGATCTTTCCAAGGGCAAGAACCAGATTATCAACGCGCTGGAAACGAATCCCGTCCCGGGCAAGGAGAACATCAATAACAGTGACAGGATTGGCTTTACGGCCGTCCGGGACGCCCTGGTGGCCGCCGATCCTATGCATGCCGAGCCAGCGGAATACGACCGGCAGGCCCGCCGCGTGCTGGACTTCCGCGATAAAGAGCATGGCGGCGTAATCAAAGCCATGGACGACCTGAAGGGCGTAGTTCCCGATTCCGTGCTGAACGCGCTGAAACAGTCGTTTTACACCAGCGATTTCGGAGTTCGCAGCGCTGATATCGTCGGGCCTCAAGTGGGCAGCCAGTTAAAGAAACAGGCAACTCTGGCCGTGTTGTTTTCACTGGTCGCCATGCTGGTGTATCTGTGGTTCCGGTTTGAGATGATCTACGGCGTGGCCGCGGTGGTGGCGGTTTTTCACGATACTTTAATAACGGTCGGCGCGTTCTCCTTGACGAATCAGGAGATAACCCTTACTGTTATCGCCGCGATTCTAACCCTTGTTGGTTATTCCATGAACGACACCATCGTGGTGTTTGATCGCATTCGAGAAAACGTAAAGATCATGCGGCGGGAGAGCCTGGCGGAGATCGTAAATAAGAGCATCAACCAGACGCTGAGCCGGACGATCCTGACCTCAGGGCTTACATTCCTGACGGTGCTCTCGCTGTATCTTTTTGGTGGCGAAGTACTTCACGGGTTTTCCTTTGCCCTGGTAGTCGGCATCATAATAGGAACGTATTCGTCGATTGCCGTAGCGGCTCCCATGCTCGTGGCTTATACGGAATGGCGTTCAAATAACTCAGGAAGAGGAGCAATTCCCCTTCCTGCCCAAGGCGCGAAGGGCAAAGTTCGCGTAAAAGTATAGGGGCCGGAAAATTTTCCTGCTTTTGGGAGCAAAACTAGCAGTCCCGGTGTCCAATATGTTAATCGCTTAGTCCCCCTAGGATTGGAGATATCGGCATGTTTGAAGACAGCCTGATGGAATCCGGAGGCAGAATCAAGACCAACCAGAAGTGGACGGGATTGATTTCGACTTTGGTGCAGCTTGGATTGGTGGGTTTTCTGGTACTGCTGCCCCTTATTTTTACTGAGGCGCTGCCTAAAGGACAGCTGACGACCTGGCTCGTCGCTCCTCCACCGCCTCCCCCCCCGCCGCCACCGGCCGCCCCGCAAATTCCGCAGCACGTGCAGAAAGTCAGCGAAATCGTGGACGGCGCACTCCGTACCCCCAGCAAGATTCCCAAAAAAGTTCAGATGATCGAGCATGAAGAGGCCCCGCAACAGAATTCCGGCGTAATGGGTGGAGTTGTTGGCGGCGTGCCCGGGGGCTCGGCCGGAGGGGTTATTGGCGGAATTATCGGATCAGCCGCACCGCCTCCGAAAGTGGCCACACCGCAGAAACTGCGCGTCTCATCGGGCGTCGCTGACGGACTTAAGATCCACGATGTAACACCGACGTATCCCCAGATGGCCCGGATTGCCCACATTCAGGGTGACGTGATGCTGCAAGCAACCATAAGTAAGACTGGGGTGATCGAAAACCTTCATGCCACCTCGGGGCATCCTATTCTCATCCAGGCTGCGATGGATGCCGTGAAACAGTGGAAGTACAAACCTTACATCTTGAACGGCGAACCAGTGGAAGTGGAAACAACGATTAAAGTCCAGTTCCATATGTAAAAGCAGTTTTGTTCAACGAATACTGATGGCTGGCCAATGCCAGCCATCCGGCCCCGAGAATGAAGAAGGTTCATCGCGTCCTGTAGCCGCGCGCTGTTCTCCGTTCTGTCCCGCCCCGCGAGGGGGGCAACACTCTCGGAAAATAAATTGATTAAAAGTTCTGAGGAGGAAAACTTAAACCCATGCTTGTCGCAAATATTGCAACTCTTACCATCGCCAAAGCGCATCTGTTAGCTTTCTGGATGCTTCAGGCAGCAGGCGCCGATGACGCCGGCACTATCGGATGGGACCCCATCCACTTGTGGAAACAGATGAGCTGGGTTGCCCAGGTCGTCGT